>CAZYQB010000125.1:0-6621 GCA_964649595.1 uncultured Oscillospiraceae bacterium
TAGTCGAAGGAGGCGTAGCCGCGGGTACGGCTCTTGAGCTGATCGAAGAAGTCGTAGATGACCTCGTTCAAAGGCAGATCGTAGAGCAGGCGCACGCGTCCGCCTTCGATATACTTCATATCGCGGAAGGTGCCGCGCTTTTCCTGACACAGCTCCATGATCGCGCCGACGTAGTCCTGCGGAGAGATGACCTCGGCATCGACATACGGCTCTTCCATGAACTCGATCTCGGGCATGGGCGGCAGGTTGGTCGGGTTATCGATGCTGACCATCTCGCCGTTGGTCTTGGTGACGTGGTAGACGACGCTGGGCGCGGTGGTGACCAGATCAAGGTCGAATTCGCGCTCCAGACGCTCCTGAATGATCTCCATGTGCAGAAGCCCCAGGAAGCCGCAGCGGAAGCCGTAGCCCAGTGCAACCGAGGTTTCCGGCTCGAAGGAGAGGGCGGCATCGTTCAGGCGCAGGCGGGTGAGGGCATCTTTGAGCGCTTCGTAGTTTGCGCCGTCCGCCGGATAGATGCCGCAGTAGACCATGGGCAGAACCGGCTTGTAGCCGGGCAGCGGCTCGGCAGCGGGGGCAGTAGCGATGGTGATGGTGTCACCGACATGGATATCGGCAATATCCTTGATGGAAGCGGCAATGTAGCCGACTTCGCCGGCGGAAAGGGATTCGGTGGCGTAATATCCGCCGCCGGGCAGGAATGCGCCGACCTCGGTTACGTCGAATTCGCGTCTGCCTGCCATCATGCGGATGCGGTCGCCCACGCGCACCGTGCCCTGCTTGACGCGCACGGAGGAGATTGCGCCGCGGTAGTTATCATAGTAGGAGTCGAAAATGAGTGCCTGCAGGGGGGCAGAAGGATCTCCTTCGGGCGCGGGGATGCGCTCGACCACCTGCTCAAGTACATCTTCGATGCCAATGCCCTGCTTTGCGGAAACCAGCGGGCAGCCTTCGGTATCGATGCCGATCTCGTCCTCGATCTCATGCTTTACGACCTCCGGCTGTGCGCTGGGCAGATCAATTTTGTTAATGACGGGGAGAATTTCAAGATCATGCTCCAACGCCATGTATACGTTGGCAAGGGTCTGTGCTTCGATGCCCTGAGAGGCATCCACAACCAGAATGGCGCCTTCGCACGCTGCCAGTGCGCGCGATACCTCATAGGTAAAGTCAACGTGACCGGGAGTGTCGATCAGGTTGAGCATATAGGTTTCGCCGTCGGATGCCTTGTAGGACATACGAACCGCCTTGGATTTGATGGTGATGCCGCGCTCGCGCTCCAACTCCATCGAGTCGAGCACCTGCTCGGTCATGTCTCTGAGCGCCATAACGCCGGTCTTTTCCAGCAGACGGTCGGCGAGCGTGGACTTGCCATGGTCGATATGCGCGATGATGCAGAAGTTTCTGATTTTTTCCTGATGATTCGTCATATACTGCTTCCTCCCGGGAAAGGGATATTATTTATTCATGATGAGGCGTTTTATCTGATTTATTCAGTATACATTCTTTTGGAAATTTCGTCAAGACAGCGGCGAAGCGTGTGTCACGGAAGTTTTTTCGCGAGACAGAGTGCATATAAAAACTCCGCTGCGGGGCAGGAAACTGCTGCAGCGGAGAAGGATAAACGCTCAGAGACGATTGGGAGCCTTTGTGCGGCGTGCAAGAAGCGATGCGCCGTTTATGATGGAAGCAACACACAGCACACACATCAGTCCCTTGGTGATATTATGATCGATGAACATCATGGCGCTGTTTACCCGATCGATGGCGAGCAGCACCAGCAGCATACCGGAGAGGATAATGCACAGATGAGGAAATATCATCTTAAAAACGATGCGCTTGAGCTTTTTTATGTTCATTGTGCTGCCTCCCTGATAAGTACAATATCGCTGACTTTGCGTCCGCCGTCAGAAGGAGTGTTGACGATCTGGTTCATAAATACCATCGATGCCGTAGCACCGCCGTCCAGATTATATGCTGCGGCGCAGCCCATATCCTCAAAGACTTTTGCCAGTTCCTGCATGGTGAGTCCGACAGCGCCATCCTCCTGCCGTCCGTTTGCAACCACAAAGCAGTAGTGACCCGGCTCGAAATAGCCTATGGCGCAGCGTGGGTTTGCAGATGTGATTTCACTGTCATATTCCGCCTTGGCTTTGCCGTTTTCATCCAGCAGCGCAGGTCCGAAGGAAAATGCCTGATAAGCGCTGCGTGTGATCGCGTCATTGATATCAAATTCTTTGGCGGCTATGGTTTCCATTACGCCGTCGTAATAGATGATGCATACATCTTTGAAGGTACTGGAGCGATAGATTTCGCCGTTGCGGATGACGACACCCTTTTCGCGCGCACTATAGTAGTCGCCGCTGATTGCCAAGATGGCACCGTTATTGTGGGCAAGTTCAGCGGGCCATTCCCTGTATCCCTGTCCGTAGGTATCTTCGGCAAAGGCGGTACGCAGACAGTCGATATCGCGGATATAGATATCGGCAACGAAATAGACCTGAGGATCATTGTCTTGATCGATATATGCAACGCGCTCGATGGTGATGGAGACGTTCTCGCTGCGATAGGAGGTATCGGTGATCTCTGCGTAGCCGGTAACGAACTTATCGGCAAACTTTGCGCCCCAGTCGTTGGGATCAGGCGTGGGGGATGGAGAAGGAGACGGGGAAGGAGTGATCTCGATGGTGCTCTGTATGTCGGGCGTGCTTATAGAGAGCATATCGGAAAACTCTGGTGTGGGCGTAGGCTGAATGGCAGGGGTAGGCGTGGCAGTATAGCGGGGGATCGTTATGATCTCGTCGGGTGTATAAGGTACCTGCCGTACATGGTGAAAATATGCGAAAATGACCAGACCGATGGCGATCATGACCAGATCGAATGCGATCAGCTTCAGGCGGTATGTCCAGTGCTTTGCCGACGCAGAACGGTGATCGCTGCGCGATAGATGCTTCGCTTTTTTGCGGCGTTTTTTCTTGAGATTTTTCTTAAAAGAGGAGGGGGCAAATTCTTCGGGAAAATCCTGGTCAGTCAGATCTTCGACAAGGTATTTGCTTGAGGGCTCCTGATTGGACATAGCTGCTGTATCCTCCGTATAAAGTGAACTGTTAGTGATGACGATGCACTTATTTATCATAAGTATAAAGGAATAGTTTGAAGATTCTGAGACGTTTATATTGTGTTTTAAAGTGACTTGTGGTAACATTTGATATGAGGTTATCTAATGCTGGCGGAGGGAAGAAAACAATGCTTAAAAGACGAGGTATTTTGGTGCATCCGGAAGAGCTGGACTTAAAATGGCTCGAAGATATGAAAGCGGCAAACCTCAACGTACTGGGTATTCATCCGGTTGGCGGCAGACGCGCGAACCGTACGCTGGCGGCGGCAGTAGAGATGTTCAAAACGGATGAATTTCAGACACTTCTCAGTCGGGCAAAGGAAATGGGCATAGAGGTGGAGTATGAAGCGCACGCTCTTCGATATTTGCTGCCTAAGGAACTGTTTGAAGAACATCCCGACTGGTTCCGCATGACGCAGGATGGACAGCGCGTGCCGGATGTAAATATGTGCGTGACCAACGAGGAGGCGCTTTCTTATCTGACAGATCGCGCCGAGGAACTGACGCGCGCGCTTGATACCGGAAGCGACAGGGTATACTGGTGGTCGGACGATGTGGAGGGCGGAAGCTTGTGTCATTGTGAAAAGTGTAGAAAGCTCACGCCTGCCGATCAGCTGATGAAGATGACCAACGCCGTTTTGAAAGGTGTGCGCAGGGTCAAGCCGCAGGGGATGGTTCCGTTTCTGGCATATCATGAGGCAATGGAGCCGCCGGTCAATGTCATGCCGGAGGAAGGCGTATTCCTTGAATATGCACCCATTGGACGAGATTCGCATCGACCGATGAATGATGCCGCCTGTGAAGAAAATATGAAGGAAGGTCATGCGCTCAGAGAGCTGATCGAGTTTTTCGGTAGGGAGAATTCTCAGGTGCTGGAATACTGGATGGATAATTCCCGTTTCTCCAACTGGACCAAGCCGCCTAAGGAGATGGCGTTGGATGAAGCAGTGATGCGCGAGGACGTAAAATTTTATAGGGAGCTGGGCTTTGAGTCGATCACCAGCTTTGGCTGCTATCTCGGCGCGGACTATCGAGAACTTCATGGTCAGCCACCGGTGCAGCAGTATGGGGACATTCTCGGCGGAACGAAATAAATTATGCGAACATGATCGGAATACGGCAAACGCGCTGTATTCCGATTTATTTGTGTCATGTTGAAATGAATTTGAAAGATGAGCTGCTGATAGATACGGATGGCGGCATATTTTCGGCATAGGCATCGAATGTGGAATATATTAATGAAAGAAGGCATCGAACAGGCGGCTGAACAAGGCTGGTGAGGTATGGGCGAAAATGCAGGAATCATCTGTAAAGATTCAGAATGGTGCCATATCTTTACGCACATTTTCTTGAGCGTGAGAAGGGAAAATGATATGCTGATAAAAAATCGGTAGGAGGTCATCCAATGGGAATCAAGGGAGAAATCAAAATATCCAACTTCTTGCGGCTCACCCTCTCGGGCTTCATCAATGCGTTCGGTGTAACGATGTTCCTGACACCGGTCAGCCTGTACGACAGCGGTATTTCAGGAACGTCGATGCTGCTCAGCCAGCTCACACCTCTGTCGCTGTCCGTGTTCCTGCTGATGCTGAACATTCCGCTGTTCTTGGTCGGTCTTAAAAAGCAGGGCAAGATATTTACGATCTACTCGATCTATGCTGTTGCAATGTATTCGCTGGGTGCATGGCTGATTCAGGATGTGCTTCCGATAGATGTAAGCATGGTAAGTCCTTTGGCGAAGAATGATCTGTTGTTGTGTGCACTCTTTGGTGGCATGATTTCGGGAGTCGGTTCGGGTCTGACCATTCGCTATGGCGGCGCGCTTGACGGCATTGAGGTTATGGCGGTCACCTTTGCAAAGAAGCTGAATCTGAGCGTGGGTACCTTCGTTATGATATACAACACGACCCTGTACATCATCTGCGGCTGTGTGATGCAGGATTGGGTGCTGCCGCTGTATTCCATCGTAGCTTACATGGCAGGCTCCAAGACGATGGACTTTATCGTGGAAGGTCTGGATCGAAGCAAAGCGGTCAACATCATCACCGAGAAGCCGGATACGGTAAGCAATGTGCTGATGGAGGCATTCGGCTGCGGTACCACTCAGATCGCAGCTCGCGGCGGCTACTCCAAAAAGGATAAGACCATCATCTACTTCGTGGTCAACCAGTTCCAGATCGCCCGCGTGCGCACCATCGTTCATGCAGCGGATCCCCATGCATATATGACCATCAGCGAGGTGGCGGATGTATTCAAGTCCATTACTTCCGCACCGATGGATGTGCTATCGGAGGACAATGCAAAAGACGACGATGCAGTGCAGACGACCAAAAAGAGCGCGGACGCGGAAGCATAAGCTTATATATGGACTCTCCCTTGAGCGATTCCGAAGCGAATCGCCCAAGGGAGATGTTTTATTGCTTTGTTGAACGTGTGAAAAGAGCCATACTCGATATTAAGGGAAAGTGATGGTTTTGCAATATGAATTTGCGGAAAATTTTTAGGTGAAAGGTAGACTTTTATGAAGAACCTATGATAGAATGAAAATGCATTAAATTCGAATGGAACTTTCGAATTCTTTGAATGCTTTGGGGAGGTATATATGTCAGATTTTACAACTTTGTATTTGTACATGGATAAAATTTGACATATATGCCTCCTAAAATTGCTGATGGGGGGAAATTTTGCTGCGATGGAAGGAGAGATTCAATGGCAACCAAACTGCGGATTCAAAATCTGATCTTTCCGGAGGTCGGTGTATGCATGGAATACAATATGTTCTATCGTACGCCCATGCCGATGCTGACAGATCATGATCGAGATAACTGCTGTGTAAAGTTTCTTGAGAGACGCGTCGAGTGCGGTTTTTCGACCTATTTTAATGGGCTTAGCATTGAAAAATGGAAGAAATACACCAACATCGGCAAGGTCAGCCTGTGCCTGATCCTCAAAGGAAAGTTTGATGTGGTGCTTGAGAATTATATCAAGGTTGAAGGAAACATCAGTTGCACCATTGTGGATACCAAGCGTGTTGAGGGAGACGGCAAGACGGCGATCAGCTTTCCATACGAGGTTTATGCATACCGTGGAATGCTGAGTTTCTCGCTGGTCTCGCTAGAGGCGAATGCTGCTTTGATGGGCGGCTGGTATGAAGCCGAGGTGGAAGAGAAGGATCTGCAGGATGTAAATCTGGCGATAAATATCTGCACCTTTAAGCGGGAACCCTTTATTATGCGCAATATTGACCTGCTCAATCGCAATATTCTGAAGAACCCCGGCAGCGATCTGTATGAGCATCTTCATGTGTATATTTCGGATAACGGTCAGACGCTGCCGATTGACGAGCTCAATACCGATAAGATTCACATCGTTCCCAATAAAAACGTAGGCGGTGCGGGCGGCTTCTCGCGCGGATTGATCGAGATCATCAAGCATCAGAAAGAATATCCCGCAACGCACGCCATCATGATGGATGACGACATCATCATTCAGACTGAATCGCT
>CAZYQB010000126.1:0-6618 GCA_964649595.1 uncultured Oscillospiraceae bacterium
GGACAAAAGCTGTCTCTGACCCTGGCTCAGGTTGCTGCCGTCCTCGGTGAGCAGCGTGTCATAGCCCTGCGGAAGCCGGGCAATAAATTCATGGCAGTTTGCCAGCTTTGCCGCTTCGATGATCTCTTCTTCGGTGGCATCCAGACGACCGTATGCGATGTTGTCGCGCACGGTGCCTGCGAACAGATATACATCCTGCAGAACCATGCCCAGACAGCTTCTCAGGCTCTGTCTCTGAAGGGTGGTAATGTCGCGGTTGTCGATGAATATCTTGCCGCCGTCCAGATCGTAAAAGCGCATCAGCAGGTTTACGATGGTAGTCTTGCCTGCGCCGGTGGGACCGACCAGAGCGATGGTCTGACCGGATTTTGCATGGAAGGTGACATTCTTGAGGATGGGCTTTTCGGGCAGGTAGCCGAAGGTGACATCGTCAAAATATACATCGCCAGAGGGCGCGTTGAGCGCATAGGCTTTTTCGTCATCCTGCGGTTCAGGCTCGGTGTCCATGATCTCGAACACGCGCTCTGCGCCGGCAAGTGCCGACTGAATGGAAGTGATCTGGTTGGCGATCTCGTTGATGGGGCGCGCAAACTGACGAGAATACTGCAGGAAACTCTGAATATTGCCGACCGTGACCACGCCGTTGACTGCGAGGAATGCGCCGATGCCGGTGACGAGTGCGTAGGAGCAGTTGTTAAAACAGTTCATCAGCGGTCCCATGATGCTCGAGAGGATGGTTGCCTTGGTGCCCATCTCTTTAAGCTCATCGTTGGCGTCGTTGAACTCTGCGATGACCTGCTTTTCGCGTCCGAATACCTTGACAACGCGCGCGCCGGTGACCGTCTCCTCAACGATGCCGTTGAGCTCGCCCAGTGCCGCCTGCTGCGCCTTGAAGAGTCTGCCGGTGAATTTGGTGACCCTGCGGACGACGAGCATACTCAGCGGAATGGTCAAAAGGGCGGTGATGGTCAACGGGAAGCTGATGGAGAGCATCATACACAGCGATACGCTCAGCGTGATGACGCCCGAGAAGAGCTGCGTGAGGGTGTTGCCCAGCATCATGGATACGTTGTCTACGTCGTTTGTGAGACGGCTCATCAGCTGACCGTGCGGATGCGCATCAAAGAAGCGCAGCGGCAGCTTCTGCATCTTTTCAAACAGATCCTGTCTGAGGCGGCGCACCGTTTTCTGCGCCACGTTGACCAGCATGATCTGCTGGATCCCATGAAATACCTGTCCGACGAAATACACCAACGCCAGCAGCGCGCCGTACTTCCACAAAACGGAGTAGTTGCCTTCGAGCAGCGAGTCGATCAGACCGCCGGAGATCTTCGGAGCGCTCAGCGTGGCGACACTGGAGAGCAGCAGTGCACCCAGCGCGATGATTAGATACCATTTGACGTGCATCAGATAGCCCAGCAGGCGCAGGATGGTTCCTTTGCCGTCCTTGAGCTTGGGCTTTTCCATAAATCGTCCGCCGGGACCTCTGCCTCCTCTGCCGCCCATCGGTGCGGAGGCCGGCGCAAATCGCTTTTTGCGGGGAGCTTTCGTGTTGTTCTGCTGCATATTACGCCGACTCCTTTCCCAACTGCGAGATGACGATTTCGCGGTATACATCGCAGCGTTCCTTCAGTTCTTTGTGGGTGCCTTCATCTACGATGCGTCCGTGATCCATAACCAGGATCTTGTCGGCATCCATGACGGAGCTGATGCGCTGGGCGATGATGAATACGGTGCATTTGCCCATGACGGAGCGCAAGTTCTTCTGAATCTCCGCTTCGGTGGCGAGATCAACCGCGCTGGTGGAGTCGTCGAGAATGAGGATCTTCGGTTTCTTGACCAATGCGCGGGCGATACACATACGCTGCTTCTGACCGCCGGAGAGGTTTACGCCGCGCTGACCAAGCTCGGTCTCGTAGCCGTCTACCGTCTTGAGGATGAAGTCGTCGGCCTGAGCGATGCGAGCCATCTCCTGAATTTCCTCGTCGGTGGCGTCATCGTTGCCCCATCTGAGGTTTTCTGAGATGCTTCCGGTGAACAGCACCGATTCCTGCAGCGCTACGCCGATGCCGCCGCGCAGGTTTTCGAGCGTGTAGTCGTGTACGTTGAGACCGTCAACGAGAATTTCGCCTTCGGTGGCATCATACAGGCGCGGAATGAGCGATATCAGCGTCGTCTTGCCCGAACCGGTGGAGCCGAGAATGGCGACGGTGGAGCCTGCCTCTGCGGTGAAGGAGATGTTCTTGAGTACCGGTTCGCCGCCCTGACCGGGATAGCGGAAGGATACGTTTTTGAATTCGACCCTGCCTTCTTCCACCTTGTCGGTGCTGTCCGCCTTGCCCTCGATGTCTACCTCAGTCTCCAGCACCTCGTTTACGCGGTCGATCGATACCTTGGCGCGGGAGATGTTGAGCAGAGTGAAGGAGGACATGGTGAGCGAGGAAAGGATCTGCGTAACGTAGCTGGCGAAGGCCATCAGATCGCCGGTCTGAAGCGCGTAGCTGCCGGTTCCCAGCTGATTGGAGATAATCATGTGACCGCCGTACATATAGACCGCCAGAAGGGTGAAGTTCATGATGAGGTTGATGATGGGGAAACTGGTGGACATCAGCTTGTGGGCGCTCATGTTGATCTTCATTAAGTCATCGTTGGCGGCGGCGAAGCGTTCGCGCTCGTATTCGCGGCGTCCGAAAGCCTTGATAACGCGCACACCCGCTAAGTTTTCCTGCATGACTACGTTGGTGCGGTCAAGCTTCTGCTGAACGATGCGGAACTTCGGGAAACCGTATTTCATGACGATGCCGATCATGATGCCGATCAGCGGCATGGCGATGAGTACCACGATAGCCAGCTGGTGATTGATGCGGAATACCTGAATTACGCCGCCGATGAACAAAAGTGGAGAACGAACCAGCATACGGATGACAGAGGTGAAGGCGTTCTGGATCTGGGTAACGTCGTTGGTAAGTCTGGTGACCAGAGAGCCGGTCTTGAACTTGTCGATGTTGGCGAAGGAGAAGCGCTGCACCTTCTCATACAGTGCGCTTCTGAGGTCTCGGGCGAAGGCATAACCTGCCTTAGTCGAGAAGAACATATTGCCGCAGCCGCCGAGGATACCCAGCAGCGCGACCCCCACCATCTTCAGACAGGACAGCACGATGTAGCCTCTGTCGCCGTTTGCTACGCCGATATCGATGACGTCACTCATGAACTGGGGCTGAAGCAGATCCATGACGACCTCGCCGACCATGAACAGCACGGCGATGATCGCCCACGGTATGTAGGGTTTGACAAAGCGGAAGAGTTTTTTCACGGTGTCACTCCTTCATAGGTTGTTGTGGGAGAGAAAACAGCGGACGGGGAAATGGGAATCAGAGCTCTGATTCGTCACGCGGAGGGGGCGGCGGAGGAAACGGTTTGCGGGCAGACGGGGGCAGCGAGTCCTGAATGAGTGTGAGCAGCATATCAAGTGTGGAGAGAGCGTCCTCGTCGAGCACCGAGAGCATCTGCTCGCACGCCATGTCGAAACCGCGGTGTGCGTTTTCGCATTGAGCGTGTCCTTCGTCGGTCAGGCGGACTTTGGATACGCGCGCGTCGTTTTCATCGGCAGTGCGCGTAATCAGTCCGGCGCGCTCCATGCGCTTGAGTGTTCCACTCATCGTGGCAGGTGTAACCCGTGTGCGCTCCGCCAGCTCGCGCTGACTAAGCTCGCCGCGGCGTTCCAACTCCAGCAGCACGGGGATCTGTCCGCTGCCGATGCCGGTCTCCTCCAGATGTGCCTGCGAAAGCTGAAAATGCTGCCTGGACAGATGGATGATCTGCCGTACGATCTTCACCTTTCGATCACGGTCGGGAAGATTGTTTGAGTCCATATAGTTCGCCTCCTAACTGTTAGTTAGCTTATCATATTTTGGGGCGTGTGTCAACACCTTCGCGCAGCATACGGCAAAAATGTCTCAAATCTATGCATCTGCCGTGTATAAAAGAAGCAGGACCTGCCGACTGCAATATGCAGAGGGCAAGTCCTGTTTATGGAGAAGGGAAAACGAAGCCTGTCAGTGCCTTACAGGAACAGATTTGCAAACAGCACGATCAGCGGCAGAGCGAGGATGGTGCGCTCGAGGAAGAGCAGCAGCAGCTTCCAGAAGTTGAGCGGGACTTCGCTCTTGATGACGATGGCGCCAACCTCAGTCATGTAAATGATCTGAACCAGCGACAGTGCGCCGATGATGAACTTGGTCTTGATGGATTCGATGCCGGTGATCAGCAGGGCGGGGATGAACATATCGGTAAAGCCGATCAGCGAAGCGGGAGCGACGGCGAAGGCTTCTTCAACGCCCAGCAGCTGCATGAACAGTCCCATCGGGTAGGAGATCCAATCGAATACAGGCGTGTAGGTAGCGACGATCAGCGCGATGGTACCCCAGGAGAGAACGATCGGGATCAGGTCGAACAGCATACCCATGACGACTTCCATGCCGCCGGAGAGTACGGTCTTTACGGTGAAGGTTTCGGCGCGCTTGCAGCTGAGCTCTAAGGCATGGTTGAGCATACCCTTGTCGGAGGGCACGTCCTCTTCCAGCTGGCTGCCGACATTTTCCTTATAGGTGTTGGGCAATGTGGAAATCGGCGGAATACGGCAGAGGATAACGGCGAGGATAATGCCGACCAGACAGATGCACAGATAGAAGGCAGGGAACAGATTGGCGATGCCGATGGTATCGGCGATCAGCAGACAGAAGGGAATGGAAACCAGAGAGAAGTTGGTCATGATGTAGCCGGCTTCGCGCTTGGTGTAGAAGCCCTTCATGTACTGCTCGCGGGTCAGAATGACGGCGGCGTTGGATGCGCCGAACCAGGAGGCGATCAGGTCAACCGAGGCGCGTCCGGGTACGCGGAACAGCGGACGGACGACCGGCTTGAGGATGACGCCGAGGAATTCCATGATGCCGCAGTCGGTCAGGAAGGGAAGCATGAAGCTGAAGCTCAGCACGATGCAGATCAGCGTGCAGCCCAGATCGACCATCGTTGCGCCAGTGTCGATAGAGGTGATGAATTCGGGACCTACGCCGAAGGTGACCATGCACACTACGACGGCGCCCAGTACCTTGGAGATCAGATAGAAGGGCGTGGTGGTGAATGCCTTGGTGAAATAGTGGTTATTGCGGATCCATGCAGGCTTGCAGAAGAAATCGTAGACGCTCATGCCGCTGCCGATGACCACCAGCGCACACAGGACGTAGCCCAGGCTGCTGCCGAATACGTTGTTCTTGAGGAAGTTCTTGCAGAACTCAAGCAGCGTGCTGAAGGAATCGCCGTAGGGGATGGGAACGAGGAACATCAGTATGCCGAAAGCGGAGCCGAGGATAAACTTGAGCAGATTCTTGACGTTGATGCTGCTTTTTGCCGGGGCAGTGTTGAGACCGGTTTCCATGTTGATTACCACCTTTTGATGAAGTTGTGTGGGAGTGGATCGGGGAAAACGCATCCAAAAGAGGAGAATACCTTTATAGACATTCCACCTGCTTTATGGCTTCAAAGATCATATCCTCGGTCACGGGATAGGGAATGTGCTCCATATCCGGACCGGTGACGGTTTCGCGAAGAACGGCGCTGAGGGCGTCACGCTCCACGCTTACACCCATTTCTTTAAGCGTGGTAGGAATCCGCAGCTTGATAAGGAAGTTCTTTAAACGGCGTGCTTCCTGAGTATCGCCGTCTACCAGCAGCTGTACCAGTACGCCGTAAGCGACCACATTGCCGTGGAGCCATTTTTCCTCAAAACCGGGCAGCAGCACCAGACCGTAGTAGAGGGAATGGGCGATGGCGCAGTTGTAGTCATCCAGCACCGACAGTGATACCAGACCGGTGCTGACGATGTTTGCAAGTACCGCTTGCTCCAGAGAGAGGCTTGCAACGTGATTTTCACAGTCGGCAAGTGCTTGCACACCGTATTCAAGCAGCGGCGCATAGCACATATTGCTGATTTCACGCCCCAGTGCGGAGGCGTGGGTGAGACGGTCACCGCGCGCCGAGAAATGGCATTCGAAAAACTTGCCGATGGTATCGCCTATGCCCGCCTGAAGATATTTCCACGGAGCTTGGGAAATGATCGTCAGGTCGATAAAGCAATGACGTGCCGGACGCGGATAGAAGTAAAAGCTGTCGAAATCGCCGTTTTCACGATATACCACCGACAACGCAGTAGTCGCGGCGCAGGTGGCGGCGATGGTGGGGAAGGTGAATACCGGAAGGGCAGCGCGTGCGGCTGCTCCCTTTGCGGTATCGAGCGCTTTGCCGCCGCCCATGCCGAAGATCATGTCGGCGTGAACGTCTTTGGCAAGCTGCGCCAAGCGGTCGATGGCGGCATAGGTGCAGTCGTGCCCGTACAGCGCCGTTTCCACGATTTCAAGCGTGCTGCCTTCCAGATGCTTCTGAAGCGTTTCAAGACCGACCTGCATCGCTTTTTTACCGCCGATGAGCAGAATACGTCTGCCGAAGGGACGGCAGACTTCGGCGACTTCTTGGTAAGCATCGGCACCGATGGAGTAGCCGCAGTAATAAAAGGAACGAGTATTCATGGCTTTACAACTGATCTCCTCTGATCTCCTCAATAAA
>CAZYQB010000127.1:0-6597 GCA_964649595.1 uncultured Oscillospiraceae bacterium
ACACCGTGAGTGAAACCGGAGATGTCCTTAATCTCTTTCGCCTGAACCCATTTGCCCTCCTCAGGAATGGGAGCGGGACCGTGGTTGGGACCCTTGGCCACACAGACCATTTCCATTACTTCATGAGAATACTGCATTTGTCTTTCCTCCCTTTACAGGTTTATGCCTTTTCATTATAACACATTTTGGCGCAATGTTAAGTGCCTTTGCGGAATTTTACGTTCTTGCAACGCGGAAACGCAAAATAGATTCATATTTCGCCAGCCTTGTGAATCTGCATATATAGCTTGAATTTCTTGAAACGGTGCATTTCGGCGAATCGGATGATTTAGAAATATAAAGCACATAAAACGCATCCGGATCAAATACATTGTTATCACGAATAGGATAAGGGGAAGAAGAGGAATGAATAGAAGCAGGCAGAAAATTAAATGGAAGGCGTGGCTGATCGCGTCGATACTATGCACGGCATCGATCAGACAACCCGCTGCAGTCTTTGGAAATATATCAGATGAAGGAATATCCGGTGCTGTCGTAGAAACAATGCATATACAGGATGGAATTTATCGGATAGAGAGCTTTGAGGAACTCAGGGAATTTTCAAAGATCGTTTTGATGAGCGAAGAAGCGTTTTCGCAAGAGGTATGGCTGATGTGCGATATCATCGCCGATGGTGAACTGCAGCCTATCGGCGACGCACTTCACCGGTTTGAAGGTGTATTTGACGGGCGAGGTCATGTAATTGAAGGGCTTAGAATTGACGGCAGCGGTGAATTTCAGGGTCTGTTCGGCTATGTGGGAAATAACGGCTGCATTAAAAATGTAACGCTTAAAAATACGCGCATCATCGGCAGTAGATATGTTGGCGGCATTGCGGCATATTCGTCGGGAAGGATCGAAAACTGCCGCGCAGAGCAGGTGCAGATCATCAACAGAAGCCGCCTTGACAGCGCTGCGGCAGTCGGCGGCATCGTGGGGATGTCCTGTGGAAAAGTTATTCGCTGCGCAGCGGAAAATGTATTTGTTGCAGGAAACTGCAATGTTGGGGGCATTGCAGGCAGTCAGCACGCTCAGGAGATGAGCTTATGCATAAGCAGCGGAAACATTGTCGGATACAGCTCAGCACGCAGTCGCACAGGCGGCATTACAGGCAGTTTGCAGACCGGAGCGACAGTAAAAGGCTGCATCAGTCTGTGCAATGTATATGCACGGGGCGAATGGACGGGAGGCGTTGCAGGAGATATGCAGAGTGGAAAAATGCTCGGATGTCTGGCGATGGGAGAAGTCAACGGAAAAAATGCAGGCGGTGTAATCGGCTATGCCGGACAGCGGACGCAGGTCATACGCTGCGCATATATTGAGAAACGGATAGCGGAAGCTGCGGACGAAAGGCACAGCGGTGTGCAGGTGCTGTGCTTTGGGGTATGGGATCCGGAGCGAAATCGAACGTGGATAAAGCAACTGCTTGACGGAATCAATGCGGGATAGGAAAGCTACTTTGGGAAAATGGGTCTGCGGATTCTGCTTGACCTGGATAGACGGCAGTATTATAATGTAAATAAAAGCCGCTGTCCATCGTAGAATATGGACAGCGGTAAGAGAAGTTACTTGCCGAAGATGACTGAAAAAACTGATTTTATTTTAATGGTTTACTTTTCTTCAGATTTTGAAATTGGGCGTCGGCGCGTGCGTACAATGCGTGTCAGGATGCGCTCAAGCGTGCAAAGCAGAATCAGGCTGATCGGGTATTCGATCACGTTTTTGATGATGCGTCCGGGGAAATAGGCAAGACTTCCCGCGCCGTAGAGCAGGTATACCCACAGCGTGTTCAAAAAGATGTTGCAGATCACGACCGCGAGTAGACGGCTGACGGCAAAACGCCACAAAAGCGGAGAATTTCTGCGGTAGAGCAGCAGACCGTAGATCAGCCCGGACAGAGCCGCAGAAAAGGTAAAGCCGAAAAAGAACGGACCGGTCGGTCGAATAATGACGACGATCAGATCACACAGCGCACCCGAAAGCATAGCAGGCACCGGTCCATAGAGCATGGCGCAGACGCACATGGGCAGATATTCGAAAGAGATCTGTATGGCGTTGTTGACGGGGATGCTGAAAAGACCCAGAATCACCTGTATGGCGAGCAGCAGCGAAATGGTGACAAGAGACAGGACATATTTCAGCTCAAGCAGAGAAGATTTAAAGTCATCCGCAATGCGGCGCAGCATGGGGCAACCCCTCCTGATAAGTATTACAATTCATTATAATGGAAAATGGTTAAATTCGTCAATACATATTCGCAGAGGTGAGGTAAATGAAGGCAAAAAGTAAACAGAGAAACCTGCGTATACTGTCGATCGATCCGTCACTCATGCCTTACGCAAAAGGGATTCGAGAGCGCATCGCACACTACGAAAAGACTCGTGCGGCACTTCTGGGCGACGGCGAGGATATTGTATCCTTTGCCAACGGTCATATGCATTATGGCATTCACCGCACCGAAACAGGATGGATTGTGCGAGAACACGCACCCGGAGCATCAGCCGTATGCCTGATGGGCGATTTCAATAACTGGAGCGACAAAAGTCACCCGATGAAGCGCGATGGGGGAGACTGGGTGCTTGAATTGGAAGGCAGAGATGCGCTCAAGTCGGGTCAGAGGGTGCTTTTGTCGATTACTTCTCGCGGCGAAACATTTCATCGCCTGCCTGCTTATATCCGCAGCGCGGTTCAGAATAAAAAGACCAATCAGTATGAGGGACGCATCATCGATGAGGGCGGCTTTGAATGGCATGACCAGAAGCGCGCCAGAACCATGCCTTCTCCGCTGCTGATCTATGAATGCCATATCGGCATGGCTCAGGAGAGCGAAGGCATAGGCTCTTATGATGAATTTGCCGAAAAGATACTGCCGCGCATCAAGGCGAACGGCTATAACGCCATTCAGTTGATGGCAATTCAGGAGCATTCGTACTATGCATCCTTCGGCTATCAGATTACCAATCTGTTTGCGGCATCCTCTTGGTACGGTGAGACGGACGGACTCAAGCGCTTGATCGACAAGGCGCACTGCATGGGGCTTCGGGTGCTGCTGGATGTGGTGCATTCTCATGCCAGCAGTAACGAGCGAGATGGCATTGCCAATTTTGACGGCAGCGGTTCGCTGTACTGCGAAGGACACCATCCGGCATGGGGCAGCCGGCTGTTCTGCTATGGACGGCATGATATTCTGCATTTTCTGCTCTCCAACCTCAAATTCTGGATGGACGAGTATCACTTTGACGGCTTCCGCTTTGACGGCGTGACCAGTATGCTCTATCACGATCATGCGATGGGCAAAGCATTTGCCGGATATGACGATTATTTCGGCAGCAACGTAAATCTTGATGCTACCACCTATCTGATGCTTGCCTCTGAGCTGATTCATACGGTGCAGCCGGGTGCGATCGCCATCGTGGAGGATATGAGTGGAATGCCGGGAATGTGTCTGCCTATCTCATGGGGCGGTTTTGGCTTCAACTATCGCTTGAATATGGGCGTGCCTGACTTGTGGATAAAGTTTATCAAGGAATCAGAGCCGAAGGACTGGGATATGGGTAAGCTGTGGTATGAGTTGACCACGCGTCGTCCATCTGAAAAGACTATCGGCTATTCGGAATCTCACGATCAGGCATTGGTAGGCGATCAGACCATCATCTTCCGTCTGCTTCAGGCAGAGATATATACCGGCATGAATCGGGAATATCACTCGCCTTCGATGGACAGAGGCATTGCGCTGTCCAAACTCATAAAGTTCATTACGCTTACCGCGGCGTGCGACGGGTATCTCAATTTCATGGGCAATGAGTTTGGGCATCCCGAATGGATCGATTTTCCCAGAGAGGGCAATGAATGGAGCTTTAAGCACGCACGTCGGCAGTGGAGTCTCGCGGATAATGCAGCTCTGAAGTATCAGCTGTTGGGCAACTTCGACAAGGCAATGATCTCGTTGGTGAAGAAGGAAAAGGTGCTTTCGGACTGCGCCGCAAAGGTGATAAGGGTCGATCATGAAAAGAAAGTGATCGTATTCGAGCGCGGCGAATTGATCTTTATATTCAACTTCTCGGAGAATTCCATGCCCGATTACGAGCTTTCAGATATTCCGCTGGGCTACTGGAAGGTATGCCTTGACAGTGATTCTGGGGAGTTCGGTGGCTTCGGCAGAGTGTCAAAAACCGTTACCTACGAAACGAATGCCGAGGGCAGATTTAAGATATATCTGCCGAATTACACGGCTGTTGTGCTGGAGCAGGAGTAATTATTCGATTTAAGCGTTTCGGATTACTGAATACGGAGGGGGAAATTATGCTCAGAATCGCAATGGTCAGCAAGTGGCACGTTCATGCGAGTGGCTATGCAAAATTTATCACTGAGCAGAGTGATGCACAGATCACCTGTGTATGGGATGAGGACAAGATGCGCGGTCAAACATGGGCGCAGAAATTGAATGTGCCTTTTGTGGAAGATTATGACGAGCTGCTTGCACGCAGCGATGTGGATGCGGTAATCATCGATACACCCACCGATATGCACAAAGAAGTCATGATTAAGGCGGCGAATGCGAAAAAGCACATCTTTACCGAAAAATGTATGTGCCTGACTGTTGCCGACTGCGACGAGGTCATCGAAGCGATTGAGCGAAACGGCGTGAAGTTTACCATTTCCTTCCCGCACCGCTGTATGCCCAAGAATTTGTTTATCAAAAATGCAGTAGATAGCGGAAAACTGGGTGATATTACGCTTCTGCGCGTGCGCAACTGCCACAACGGTGCTCTGGCAGGTTGGCTGCCCGATTACTGGTATGATCCGGTGACCACGGGTGGCGGCGCGATGATGGATCTGGGCGCGCATCCTATGTATCTGGCTCGTTGGATTCTCGGAAAACCTGTGCGGATCCAGTCGATGTTCAATGACAGAACGGGACACGCAGTGGAGGACAATGCGGTCTGCACCATCGAGTTTGAAAATAAGACGATTGCCGTATCCGAAACCAGTCTTGTTTCGCCTATGACGCCTGCCATTTTAGAGGTTTACGGCACGAAGGGTGTTGTAATGGCAGTAGACAACGATGTGCGCATCAAGACGCAGGACAATATCTCTGCAGGCTGGGTCACGCCCGAGCTGCCTAAAGCACTGCCGCAGCCGTTGCGCCAGTGGATAGACAGTGTGCTTTACGGCGAGGATATACTCTTTGGAATCAAGGAGGGCAGAGAACTGACCGAGCTGATGGAAAAGGCGTATATTGCGCATGAGGAGAAGCGCGAAGTAAAATTCTGACGATGCTAAAATAGAAAAATCACGCAACGAAAAAAGGAAGTCCCGCAATTTTCATTTTGCAGGGCGTCCTTTTTCGTTTGGAGTTTATCGGCGGTGCGGATTATATGTCAGATTCTCAATGGGTTGGCAGAGACATCATGAAGTAAGCTGCAGGATGCCTTACGCCGTCACTTCATCCAGCTTCACGATAGCAGAGGCATAGATCTTAGTTGCCTTGATGAAGGAGGGAATGTGCAGATATTCGTCGCTCTGATGCGGCTTGCCGTGACCTTCGGGCAGGTTTGCAGGCGGCGTGATGGGGTCCTTCAGCTCGGGACCGAATGTAACCGCAGTGGAAACGATGCGCGAATAGGTGCCGCCGCCGATGGCATAGGCGGGATCGTCGTAGCCGGTGATCTCGCGGTAGGCGTTCATCAGTGCATTCATCGCCGGATGATCGTCCGGCAGGTGGAAGGGCTTGGTGTTGCTCAGCTTTTCGGCGGTGAAGCCCAGCCTTTCGGCAGCAATGCGCAGATTTTCCTGCATCACATCCGGGTCAGAGGCGATGCTCAGACGAGAGTCGATATGCAGATGGAAGCGGTCGCCCTCGGTGCGCGCCAGACCGATGTTGAGCGTGGTCTTGCCCGATACGCTGTCCTCTCCGGTGATGTTTACGCACTCGCCGTAATAGCCGCCGGTCAGCACGAAGATGGCTTCGGCGGCTGTTTTGGATTTTTTATCTTTGAACGGCAGGCGGCGCAGCACATCACACAGCAGATGGATAGCGTTTACGCCATATTCGGGCATGGATGCGTGAGAGGGAAGTCCGAAAGCGGTCAGCTTGCAGCCGCTTTCAGTGGCCTCCACGGCATACAGCTTTGAATCCAGCGTATCGACCACGTTTTGAACGGTCTGCACGCTCAGTGCAATTTCTATGCTTGCCTCCGGCGGCACGATGTTGACCGCTTCGCCGGCGAATATATTGCTGAGGTCTGCACCGTGCTCGATGGACAGGTAGCCGCTGAGAGAACCCTTCTGAGCCTTGCATACAGGGAAATTCGCATCGGGAACCAGCGAGATCAGCGGCATCTTTTTGTTGGCGACCATATAGGTCATATCCTGCATACCGGTTTCCTCAGACGAGCCGAAGATGGCACGCATACCATGCCTGAGAGGAATATTCAGATCGCGGTACATACGCATTAAAAACAGCGCCATGACGCAGGCGTTTTTGTTGTCGGCGACGCCGCGGCCATCCGAATCACCGTGAATCACGCGGTAGGCATTGGTGGTTTCCTCCAGATT
>CAZYQB010000128.1:0-6582 GCA_964649595.1 uncultured Oscillospiraceae bacterium
AGATGACGACGCCGTATGGGGCAGCAGGCTGTATTCGAGGAACTATGCGCAGTTTCTGGGTGTGAGTGAATCGACGAGCAGCACGGCGCCGCAGGTGACGGTGGTTTATGCTTAACCCCAATCTGCTTAAACCCGGCGCCGTGAGGCGAGCACGATAATAAAAAGGAGAGAGCAAATGGCAGAACAGACGAATACGACTGTTGCAGATCAGACCCAGGCAGCGGATATGGATGCGTTCAAGGCAACGCCATATTATCAGGGGCTGGGCATAGAAGAGCTGCGCAAGCAGCTTGAAGGATATCAGACGGATGATGCGGCGCTCAGAACGCAGGCGGAAAATCAGTACAAGCCGACCTATGATGCGGAAGTGGAAGCGCTCAGGCAGCAGCTTGCGCAGCAGGTACAGGGCTATGAAAATCAGCTTTCGGGTTTGGGTACGCAGTATGAACGGCAGCGCAGAAGCACCAAGCAGGCATATGATGAAAGCGCGGTGAATCTGAACAATACGCTTACCAGCCGGGGACTGGGGCGTTCATCGCTGGTATCGACACAGGGTGCCTATCTGGAAAATCAGCGCAATCAGGCACTCGGTGATATTGACCGCACCGAAACCGATGCGATCAATGCCATCAATGAACAAATCGCCCTGCTGACTGATCAGGCGGCGCAGAGCGAAAGAACATTGAGTGGAAATTATGCGCGTCAGCTGGAGAACCGGGTAAGCGAGCTTAAAGCGCAGAATCAGTCGGCATCGATCAGCTTGCAGCTTCAGATCGCAGCGCTGCAGCAGCAGGGCTATGAAGCATATCAGAAGTGGCTGTTGGAAAATCGGGCGCAGGAGCTGGATGAACGCGAATTTGAGATAAAATACGGTGAAGGGCAGTCGGGCAGTGCAAGCAGCGGTTCCGGTGGAAAAACTCAGAAATCATCCCCTTCGCAGAGCAAAAGCACCGTCTCGGACGATCAGCAGACGGGCGGTGTATTGCCTGCGTTTGCAAAGGCGCTTGGCAGTATCGCGCAGCAGCTGGGATCGAAGGTATCGAAGAGTGCAGCGGAAGCGATGCAGGAGGCAAGACTCAGCGGGCGCAGAACGGGGAAATGATGATGTCGGACAAAATATGGCAGAAACTTCCCGCGTCTGAAAAAACGCTGGGCGAAGCGGTGGAGCGATATTTCGAGAGGTGTATCGCGCAGGAGATACCGCCAACGCCGTCCGGGCTGGCGTTGGCATTGGGGGTAAGAACCTCAGCACTTACGGATGATCGCCTTTCGGCAGTTCAGAGGGCGGTGCTGGAGCGAGCGATGCAGCGCATTGAAGCCAATACGATGGAACTGATGCTCACGCGCGGCGGTGTAAAGGGCATTGAAAATGTACTTGAGCGTGTGGAGGAAAATGAAGAAAGCGATCGACTGCGCGCGGAACTAAGGCGTCTAAGCGATGCAGAACTCAAGGAAAGGCTGAAAAAACTACTGCCCAAGATCCAAAAAGCGATTGAGGAATAGGAAAAGCGATAAAAAATCTCTCTGCGGAAAGAAACGAACTTTCTGCGGAGAGATTTTTTGCATAAAAGATTATTTGGTCTGCTCGCGTGCGGCACTGAATGCTTCGGCAAGAAGTTCAATGCCCTCAAGCTGGCGGAAAGTGGGCGATGCGATCAGCTTTTCGTCGATGATGAGCACATTCTCGTTTTGAACTGCTTTGATGGCAGTGTATCCGGGGCGGGAGTAGATGTCGTCAAGGGTGACGGTCTTGTTCATACCGCCGAGCTGGGCAACGTATACGTCGATCTGATCGGCTTTTTCGATCAGCTTTTCAAGCGGGTATTCCACCATAGATGAGCCGGGGTTTTCGTCGGCATCCGAGGCGATCAGCTCGCCGCCTGCCAGACGCACATTTACCGCAGCAAGGGCAGTGCTTGTCAGCGTGCGCAGTGGATCGGCGGTGGTTTCAACGAACACATTTACGGGGGAGATGCCCTCTATGCTCTGTGCGATGGCTTCAATGCGCGCAGTGCGGTCGGCAAGCAGTTCTTCGGCGCGTTGCTGTGTGCCGGTGATAAGGGCAAGCGTGCGGATGTAGTCATCAAATTCCTCGGCGGTGTCGGGATAGATGCTGGCTACGGTCAGACCGGCGCGCTCAAGCGCTTCGATGTATTCCGGGGCAACGCGCTCGATCATCGGGCGCACCAGCACCAGATCGGGCATGGCGGCGATCACCTTTTCGGGGTCCTCGCGGTAGTGATAGACCGGCAGAAGAAGTGCCTCCTCGGGATATACCTCCGAATTGCTGCCGCCGATGAGCCGATTTCCGGCACCCAGCGCATATAGATTTTCGGTGTGCGCCGAATACAGGCTGATAATGCGCTCGGCAGGCTTTTGGAGAGTGATCTCCTTACCGCGTGCATCGATAAAGCGGATGACGGTATTCTGGGGATCAGTGCTTTGTGCAGGATCGGAGGGACTGCTTTGGGACATCGGCGCGCATCCGCTGCACAGCAGTGCAAGGCATATTAGCAGGGAGGCGGTTTTTAAAAGACGTTTCATATATTCAGATTCCTTCTTCCTCAGGTAGTATCTGCGTTATCAGGCTGCCCTTATTTTGTACTTGAATGTTCATGCCGGTAAGTTTTTTCATGGAGGAGCTGATGCAGACCTCACCCGGCGTGCCGTCGGCGGCGATGCAGCCGTTTTCAAGGATCACGATCCGGTCGGCAAAGGCGTGCGCGATGTGTATATCATGCAGTATGCACACCACGGCGATCTGCTTTTCCTGCGCAAGAGAGCGCACCAGCCGCATGGCGCGTACTGCCTGACGGGTATCCATTGCGGAAAAAGCTTCGTCGAGCAGCAGCGTGTCCGGCTGCTGCATGAGCGCACGGGCAAGCATGACGCGCTGCTTTTCTCCGCCGCTGATCTGTTCAAACGGTGCATGGGCAAGCGGGAGGGTGCCGGTGCGCCTCAGGGCATCCTCTGCCATGTCGTGATCCGCTTTGGAGGTGCGTCCCATAAAGCTCAGATACGGTGTGCGTCCGGTCAGTACCAGATCAAGGCAGCTCATCGGGAAAGTAAAGCTGCGTTCCTGACGGATGACCGCCACTCGCTGCGCAAACTGACGACGGGGCACTTTTGAAACCGGAATGTCATCGATAAGTACTCTGCCGCGTTGGGGCACGATCTCTCCGGTCAGCAGTCGAAAGAGGGTGGACTTACCGGCGCCGTTTGCGCCCATCAGTGCGATTACTTTTCCTTTTTCGGGAGAAAAGGATATGTTTTGAAGGGAGAAGCCGCGTCTGTTTTTCCAACAGACATTCTCAAGGCGGAGCATATTATATCTCCTCCCTTTGGCGTTGGCGTATAAACAGCCACATGAAGAACGGACCGCCCATCAGCGTGGTCATTACGCCCACGGGCAGCTCTCTGGGCAGCAGCACGCGCGATATGGTGTCGGCGATGAGCAGCAGCAGCGCGCCGCCGGTCATACACAGCGGAAGCACGCGGCGGTTGTCGCTGCCCACAAAGGTGCGCACCACATGAGGCACGATCAGCCCGATAAAGCCGATGGTTCCGCATACCGCTACGCAGGCAGCGGTCAGCGCGGTGGCGATGGAGCAGTAGAGCATCCGCATGAGCGAGGTGTTGATGCCCAGCTGACGCGCTTCGCTGTCGCCGAGCGTCATAATGTTGAGCCGGTATGCGCCGATGAGAGCGAGCAGGCAACCTGCAAAGGTAACAGCGGCGAGCACGGAGAGCTGATTGAGACTGATGGAGCTCAGACTGCCGATCAGGAAAATGGATACCGAGCCGATCATGTCGCCTGCCAGCATCTTGAGAAAGCTGATGCCTGCCGACATGATGCTGCCCACGATTACGCCTGCCATGATGAGCTGGTGATTCCCCGATGCGCCGCGCGATGCGCACAGCACCACGATGAGCGTTGCTGCCGCCATCAAAAAGGCGGTGGCGGTGGTGGAGATGCGCAGACCGTACACCATATTGAGATACAGCCCCAGCACCGCGCCGAACGCTGCGCCCGATGAGGAACCCATCGTGTAGGCATCGGCAAGAGGACTTAGGAGCAGCGACTGAAAGATCGCACCTGATACCGCCAGCGCACAGCCGCACAGCATGGCGGCGAGCACGCGCGGCAGACGAATGCTCCACACGATTTCGGAGGACGCCAGCGTATATCCGAGCGTCGTCGGGTCGCCGCGGGTCAGCCGCGTAAACAGTATGGATGCCACATCGCGCACCGACAGCTGCGCCGTGCCCGTAGCGATGCCCACGAGCATCAGCAGCACGCACAGAGCGATGGAGCCGAGCAGAAGCGTTCGGTATCGCATAAAAATTCCTCCCTGTCGTTTGTCGAACAGGGAGTATTATACTATTACGGGATGAGTTTTGCAACAGTTAGTTATGCGAAACTTATCCCTGCGCGCCGATACCCTGCTGTGCGCGTACAAAATAGCCCTGCTCATGGCGGCAAACCGGGCAGATTTCGGGAGCGCCTTCACCGGTGTGAACGTGACCGCAGTTCAGGCACAGCCATGCGGTGCTCTGATTTTCGCAAAACAGCTGACCGCCTTCCAGCCACCGGGCATACTGCGCGAAGCGTTCGCTGTGAGTGCGCTCGATCTGGGCGATCAGCCGAAACAGCGCGGCGATCTCGGCAAAGCCCTCCTGCTGGGCGATTTCGGAAAACAGACGGTAATCATGACTGTATTCCTGCATTTCGTTATGCTGAGCATCCTTGAGCAGGGAGATAGGATCAGAGTAATTGCCTACCGGGTATTCGGCTTCGATGGCGATGTTTCTGCCGTTGAGGGGAGAGAGATGATTGTAAAACAGTTCAGCGTGCTCTTTTTCCTGTCCGGCGGTGAACAGGAACAGGCGTTCGAGTACGATCAACCTTTGGGCGGCGCATTGTCCGGCAGCGAAGGTGTAGCGGTTGCGCGCCTGACTTTCTCCGGCAAATGCGCGCATCAGATTTTCATGGGTGCGGCTTTCTTCAAAGCGGCAGGGATGGACGTTCATGATTCATTCTTCCTTTCCGATCAGATGAGGACGACGCATGAGGAAATTTATTCCGGCGCTGTCCTGCCTGATTATTATGCACACCTGCGGCGCGTTTCAGACATATCCATGCAAAGAGAGCGATTTTTTGCACGGAGAGGGAGAGAGAAAAATGGCGATTCTGCGATATGACCGTGCGGCGGCGGTGCGCTATGCGCATCTGTGGGCGATGGGGCGCAATCCGCGCTGGGGAGATTTTAGCGATTTGGGCGGCGACTGTGCAAACTTTATCTCGCAGTGCTTGTATGAAGGCAGCAGACGGATGAATTATACGCGCGATATCGGTTGGTATTATCGGTCGATGTCTGATCGTGCGCCTGCATGGACTGGCGTGGTGTTTCTGCATCGCTTTTTGACGCGCAGCGACGGTGAAGGCGTGTTTGCGCGCCGCGTAGAAAGTGTGCAGCAGCTGCAGCTTGGCGATGTGGTCTTTTTGTCAAGCGGCGGCAGGATATATCATTCGCTGCTGGTGCTTGCGGCATCTGCCGATCCGCCCATCGCGGCACATACGGTAGACAGCATCATGCGCCCGCTGTCCAGCTACGAAAATGCCGAGAGGATATTCATGCGCATCGAGGGCGTGCGGACGGAGTAGGGGAGGCGATTTTATGACACCGTGGCATTATCGGTGGCTTTGTCAGTTTGCTTACATAAACCTGCCTGCAGATATGCTTGAGCATCATCAAACGCTTTGCTTGATTGCACAGGAGCTGCTGCTGCGCGACGAAAAGGGAACGCTTGAGTGCGGCAGGCTGTCTGATTCTGATCGCGCGGCGCTGCAGGTGATCTGCCGGAGCGAATCGCTTGCTCAGCTGACGCTGCTCGATTTTATCAACCGAAATTCGAGCACTGGATTTGCAGCGTATGTCTTTCGCGCACCGGATCGAGGCGTGCACTGTATATTTCGCGGCTCGGAGGGGCGCGGCTGCGGTGTTCCTACGGCGATCGATTGGATCGACAATTTTCTGGCACCCTTCCATGGCTCGGTGCAGTATGCGGATATTTCGGCGCTGATTGAACGCTTTTCAGGCGAGCAGATCACATTTTCGGGGCATTCCAAGGGCGCACACAACGCGTTGTATGCGCTGTCGGTATATATGGGAGAACACGCGCAGGCGATCGTGTTCAATGGTCAGGGTTTTGCGCCCGGTCAGATTGATCGTTCGGCGAGAGCGCGCTTGGCGCGCGAGGGCGTAAACTATGTCACACGCGGCGATCTGGTGGGGGTGCTGCTGCAGCATCCCGAAAGAAGAGTATTTGCGCGCAGAAGAAAAGGCGAGCATCCGCACGCGCTGAGCAGCTTTGTGTTTGACGAAAATGGTGAAGTGAAGCCTTCCATGCGCACGCTGTGGTCGCTGGCGGTGGAATGGGGTACCAATCGGTATATGCGCCTTCTGAAGGCGTAAGGTGCTGTCATTGGATATGAACAGGGATGGTATAAATAAGGAAAAGTTGTGAAGTGTACGGGCGTCAATGATAGGTAACAAAAGAAAGCCAAGGAAGGAAGTCAAG
>CAZYQB010000129.1:0-6432 GCA_964649595.1 uncultured Oscillospiraceae bacterium
GTCACACGCCTTCCGTACTGCTGCAATGCGGCGCGACCTGTGTTCCATTGTAACACAAGCCGCGCCGCAGAAATGTAAATTATTCGTTTTTGGGTAAAGTATTCGACCAACTTTTTAAAACTTACTTGAACTCTGCTAGCATCGCATCGCTGCTGTAGAGAATAAAGCGGTCAGCATTGTAGGACAAAGAAGGAGAAAGCATCATCTGACAGAGCAGATAGCCCGTTTCGCCATTGTCATAGGTGATCTGCTGAACATTTGCCCACAGGCAGCCTAGCGAGCCGTCTTCCTCACCATAGGGAATGATGCGGATGGTATCGGGATCGATGAAAGCATCATGCAGCGTGAATTCAAACTCGGTATACAGTGCACCGCGCGAATGCATCATGATGGTGGAATGAACAGTAAGTGCGGCACAGCTCCAATTCATATCTTCAGCAGAAACGCCGTTGAGAGCAGAAAATCCTTCATCAAAGTCCAGCGCCGAAATCGAAATGTACTGGGTCTTTTCAGAGGGCGCAGTTGCTGCCTCATTGCCCATCAGCGGCACGCCCGGATCGGTCGTTTTGCTGCCGGAAACAGTGATCGGCTCAGACAACACGCAATCGGAGCAGGCTTCAAGGAAGTGGTATGCGCTGGACGGATCAAAGATGTCTGCGAAAGTAATCGCGCTTTCGCTCTTGTCCGACGGCAGTGGATAGCCCTTCTGAGAAGATGCGTATGCCGCACAGGTGAACTGAGTGTGATAGGAATAGGCAGCAGGGGCGGCGTAGTAGATGATGTCGGTAGAGGAAGGCTCATAGCAGTTCGGGCAGGGCGTGCGCTCCATCGCCTTTACCTGCGTCAGAGAACCGATGAGCAGCTCGCAGTTTGCTGTAAGACTGCAGCCCTTGTCTGCATGATAGAACGTACCGTCAGCGCGGTAGTAATAGGTTTCGGTATACTGCTCAGAAGCAATGCAGGTCGGACAAGGCGTCTGGCGGCGGTTGAGCGCCACCCGCACCAACGTACGGCTCTTGTACTGCGTGCCGCCGCAGAACTGATCGGCATGGTAATGGCTTTCGCCTTCCTTGGACCAGACATAGACCAGTGCAGCTTCGTTATTGAGCGAGAGGGTACACAGCGGGCAGGGCGGGCGATCGTCGCCGTTTCGCATGGTTTCGAATGCGGTGTAATATGCGCCGACCATGTTCATGCAGTTTTGATCCATATGATAGTAAATGCCGTTATAGTCGGTCATGTACACGAGCGTGCTGTCATGCAGTGGAACGGGCGTGGAAGATACATTCATGCAGGTGGGGCAGGCAGTCTTGCCCAGATTCAAAGCCTGTGCAACGCTGCCCAGCTGCGGATCCTTCATGCCCATGCAGATCGAATCGGTATGGTAATAATTACCGTCCTCGGTAAAGTAGACCGTGCGCAGTTCGGAGATGCCGGGCAGGGGCGTGGGCGAAGGCAGCACCTTATTAGGAATAGTAGGAGCCTGAGACGGGGTGTTCTGTGACTGAGTCAGCGGATCGAATGTGTTGTCTGGCTGATTGCCGGACAGTATGGAACCTGCAAAGGCGGCGGTTGCGATGCAGATGCACATCACCAGTGCAAATGCCATGGAAAATGTCAATTTCTTTTTCACGGGAGCTTCCTCCTTTTCTTGAATCAGGAAGAGCGTATCTCTTACGCGGTCATGAAACTCCGCATCCGGTTCTCCAAAGGCGCGGCGGTATGCCTGCCTGTCCAGATTTTTCAGCGGATTGCGAATAGCCTTGCGGCTGCTTTTGCGCTCATTCATGGCGGCTCTTCCTCCCTTCACTAAATTTAAGATAGAATTTAAACAGCAGAATATCTATGGGGTCGGGCTTGCGGACAAGAACTGCCGCACCTGCACCCACAGACGGCATCATGAAAAAGTTGCTGTAGATCGCATCCCGAGATGCGGCGGAATCGGAGATCTCCGATTCTGAAAAATTAGAAATGCTGTTCTTCGGAGCATGATCGGCTTTCGATAATGAAACGACTGCTTCCGCTTCGGAAAGTGACTCTCTGAGCTGCTTTCTCGCTCTCATCAGACGGGTTTTCACGGTGCCCGTCGGCTGAGAGAGCATCTGTGCGATCTCCTCCACCGAGTAGCCTTCCATGTAGTGAAGCACGATAGGCAGGCGCAGCTTGTCATCCAATCGGGCAATGGCATCGTGCAGCTCAGAATCGGAATTCTCCGGGGCGGCAACGGTGCGCGCGCTGTCCAAGGGCAGGAAAAACCTGCGCCTGCGGATCATGCTGTAGCACTGATTGATGAGGATGCGGGTCAACCATGTGCGGAAATACTCCTCCTCGCGCAGCGTGTGCAGCTTTTCCCAGCCGCGCATGAGCGCTTCCTGCACGGCATCGGCGCAGTCGCTCTGGTTGAGCAGTATGCCGTATGCCACCCGATACAGCATCCCCTCGACCTCCAGTACGCGCGTTGAAAATTCCTGTGCGGTCAAGTGGGTAACCTCCTTTCATATCCTTTCAAGATTTTATTTTGTAGATCGCGATTACACCCATTAGATGCACTCAAACAGTTCTTCGGTTTTTGGAAAATCAGAAAAAATCAGATTTTTTTGATTTGTTGTCAATGGAGATGGTTTGTATTATAATGGGTTATATCTGATTTGCCAACCATCCTATAAGGAAGGACATGGATATCTTTCCGTAAATAGGCTCCCTCTTAGAGGGAGCTGTCTGCGCAGCAGACTGAGGGAGTTCGTAATTTTACCCGCTTGAGCAGAACTAATTACGGTTTCAGCAAGAAATGAACTCCCATCTCCTTCGGTAAGGGAGGCTTACCATGCATCTTAAAACTCATTTAAAGTGCTCCTGAAAGGAGAAACATATTCATGAAAAAGACAATCGGCATACTGGCGCACGTTGACGCCGGAAAAACTACCTTTTCTGAGCAGCTTTTGTATTATGCAGGTGTGCTGAGGATGCGCGGCAGAGTGGATCATAAGGATGCATTTCTCGACATCCATCCACTGGAAAAGGCACGCGGCATCACCATTTTTTCCGATCAGGCGTGCTTTGAATACGACGGCGACACATGGTATTGGGTAGACACGCCCGGTCATGTGGATTTTTCCTCCGAAATGGAGCGCGCGCTGTCGATTCTGGATTTTGCGGTGCTGATTATAAGCTGCGTGGAAGGGGTACAGAGCCACACCGAAACGCTGTGGAAAATGCTCGAAAAATACAATGTGCCCGTATTTATATTCCTCAACAAGACCGACCGCATCGGTGCCGATCCCGATCAGGTCATCCGCCGCATCAAAGTGCTGCTCACGCAGGATGTGCTCGATTTGAGAGGCGCCTTTTCGGAAAACGGCGAACTGTCGGACGAAGCTGCCGAAAAGGTTGCAGAAGGCGATGAAGCACTGCTTGAAATGCTGTTTGAAGAGGGCTATGATCGGGAGATATGGCTGGATTCGCTCGAAAAGCAGATATCGCAGCGGCTCCTTTTCCCGCTGATGGCAGGCTCAGCGCTTCGGGACGAAGGCGTGAAGGAATTTCTCAATATGCTCTCGATGCTGACCGAAACGCATTATCAGAGCCAAAGTTCGAAGTCCTTCCGCGCCAGAGTATCCAAGGTTCGCTTTGATGCGCAGGGCAATCGCATGGTATTTATGAAAATCCTTCAAGGCGCGCTCTCTGTGCGCGAGGAAATCAATACCTTTCAGGGACGAATCAAGATCAACGAGCTGCGCGTCGCCCACGGCGCAAAATTCAAGACCATCAGCCGCGCCGAGACCGGAGATTTCGTGGCAGCGGTGGGCTTGATCAATGTAAAAGCCGGTGAGATCATCGGCGAAAAATGCGAGAAGAGCCGCTTTCTGACCGAGCCGCTGATGACGGCGCAGGTGTTCTATCCCAAAGAAATTCACTCCACCAAAATGCTCGCCGCACTCAGGCAGCTTGAGGACGAGGAGCCGACGCTGTCCGTTCAGTGGAACGAGAGCGCGCAGAGCATCGAGCTTCAGGTAATGGGACAGATTCATCTGGAGGTCATCCGCGAACTGATTCAGGAACGCTTCGGCATAAAGATCGATTTCGGTCCCAGCCGCATCCGCTATATGGAAACGATCGCATCCCCCGCGTGCGGCATCGGACATTACGAACCGCTGCGCCATTACGCCGAAGTACACTTAAAACTCACACCCAACGAACCCGGAACGGGAATTACGTTTGAATCGGCGTGCCATGTGGACGAGCTTTCGCTCAACTGGCAGCGACTCATTCAGACTCACGTCGCCGAGCGCACGCACAAGGGCGTGCTGACTGGCTCTCCCTTGACCGACGTTCATGTGACACTGCTTGCCGGGCGCGCGCATCTCAAGCACACCGAGGGCGGCGATTTCAGACAAAGCACTTACCGCGCCATAAGAAATGCACTCATGCACGCGGACAATGTGCTGCTTGAGCCGATCTGCTCGTTTGAAATGCGCGCCCCTGCCGAGTCAATGGGACGGCTGATGGGCGATTTAAACCGCATGAAGGCGCAGACCGAGCCGGTGCTGCTTGTGGATGACGAAATTCACATCCGCGGCGAAGCGGTGTTTTCAAAGTTAGAGCCGTATCAGGTGGAGTTTGCCGCACTCACCCACGGACGCGGCGCGCTGAGCTGGCAGCTGAGCCGCTATCAGCCCTGCGACAACGCCGAAGCCGTCATCGCCGAAAGAAGCTATCAGCCGCTTGCCGATGAACCTGCCGATTCCGTATTCTGCGCAAAGGGCGCAGGATTTACAGTGGCATGGGATAAGGTCAGGGAGTTTGCTCACTGCAGAAGTGAGGCGAACGGAGAATAAAGCAGGAACATCCATATAAAGCACCGCCGAAAGCATTAAAAGCCGTAATAAGGAGGAACAAGAATTTATGAAGCGGATTCCCAATGAAGAATGCGCATCCATATGCGGTCTGTTTTGCGGAGCATGTCCGGCATTTCCTGATGCGTGTCACGGATGCTTTTCAGACTTCGTGCGCGACTGCTGCCAAAACTGCGCAGACCATGGCTTTCTGGATTGCGCTGTAAGCCATCATGTTGCGCGCTGCTACGAGTGTGAAGAATTTCCTTGCGGTAAACTCAAGGAGTTCAGCACAAAGCCCGTTATCAACGGCATCTGTAATCATGAAAATGTGATTCCTGATTCGCTGCGAATGAAAGAGGTAGGCGTTTCAAGGTGGATCAGCGAGAAAATCGCGCAGCATCGATGCTCCAAATGCGGTGAGTTGATTAATTGGTTTGAGATGAACACGCATAAATGTGATTAGCATACATCGATGCGAACGCTCCGACAAAAAAGCCGAGGTCATCACTTTATGGTGAACCTCGGCTTTTTCGTATTCAGTTCAATCAAACAGTTCTCCAACGATTTCTAAAAATGAAACGCTTTCGGATTCCTCTTCCGGAATACACACAATCCTCGTCTTCATCTTCTCCAGCGTCTTTTCTCCGATGCCCTTGACTTCGAGCAGTTCCTCCAGCGAGTCAAATGCGCCGTTTTGCTCTCTGTATTCGATAATTCTGCCTGCAATGACCTCGCCGATGCCGTCAAGCATCATCAGCATATCTGCATCCGCACGGTTGATGTTGATAAGGGCACGCCCGTTCTTCTCCACAACATATTGCTCAAGCTCGGTCTGAATCGGCGCGTGCGCATAAACGACCTTAGTGAAATCACCGCGCAGTAAGCGCGCAAAAATCATAATCCCAATCAGCAGCAGTATGCAGAAGGCAAGCGGCAGCGCTTCGCGGCGATTTCTTTTCTTTGCTTTTTCCATCGGTATTTGCGGCAGCTCAGCGCGCCGTTTCGCGCAGAGCCTTGAGCCGCTTCATGACATTGTTTTCACCGCGTCCAAAATAATCATGCAGTATGACATATTCGCGGTAGAGCTGATCGTATACCTTATGCGCGGCGGGATCGGGCTGATAGGTGCGCGGCAGAATGCCGCCCATCTCGCGTGCGGCGTCGGCAATCGAATCATAACCACCGTTTGCTTTTCCTGCCGCAACTGCGCCCAGCATTGCGCTGCCCAGTGCGGAGGTCTGAGAAGAGCGTGCCACGCAGATCTCGATGCCCAGCACATCGCTGAAGAGCTGCATCAAAAATTCATTTTTCTGAGCGATGCCGCCGCAGGCATACAGCGTGCGCGTTTCAATGCCATACTGCGCAAAAGTCTCAATGATCTTTCTTGTGCCGTATGCAGTGGCTTCGATCAATGCTCGGTAGATCTCTTCGGGGCGCGTGGTCAGACTTATTCCCAAAATCATGCCCGTCAGGTCGGCATCCACCAGCACCGAGCGATTTCCGTTCCACCAGTCAAGCGCAAGCAGTCCGCTTTCGCCCGGCTTGAGGGCAGCTGCCTTTTCGGTCAGCAGCTGATGCGCGTCCATGTTTTTAGAGC
>CAZYQB010000130.1:0-6280 GCA_964649595.1 uncultured Oscillospiraceae bacterium
ACAGGAGGGCGAGGTATGGAAACGATGAACAGGTATCTGTCGGATATTCAGGAAGCGGCAGCATATATCAGATCGAAGCTGACGCTCATGCCCGAGATTGGATTGGTGCTTGGCTCCGGATGGGGAGACTTTGCCGACAATGTGAAGAATGCCATGCGCATTTCCTATGCGGAGGTGCCGCATTTTCCGCAGACTGCCGTCATAGGTCATGCGGGAGAATGGGTGATTGGCGAAATCGGCGGAAAATGTGCGGCGGTCATGAACGGGCGCTTTCATTACTATGAAGGACATGACATGAAAACGGTCACTCTGCCGGTGCGCGTGATGCAGATGCTGGGCATAAAGACGCTGATCCTGACCAATGCGGCAGGCGGTGTAAACAAGGACTTTTCGGTGGGTGATCTGATGCTGATAAGCGATCATATCGGTTTGACCGGTGCATCTCCGCTTTTCGGAAAGAATTGTGATGCGCTGGGAACTCGTTTTCCGGACATGACGCACGCCTATGATCGCGATTTGATTGCGGCGGCGCATCGGGTAGCGGCGGATCAGGGCTTTGCGCTGAGGGAAGGCGTATATGCCCAGATGCCCGGTCCTTGTTATGAAACGCCCGCGGAGATCCGTATGCTGCGCGTGCTAGGGGCTGACGCGGTGGGAATGTCCACTGTGCCGGAGGTCATCGCAGCGCGGCATGGCGGCATCCGCGTGATGGCGCTTTCCTGCATTACCAATATGGCAGCAGGCGTACTGGATCAGCCGCTTTCGCATAACGAGGTGGTTGCAGCAAGTCATCAGGCGGCAGGACGCATCAAAGCGTTCTTGGAGGAAATGATCCGTCGAATTTGATCTTTTGTGCGGCTGCATATCGCTCTCTCCCACAGGATAATCTATTAATAAGATCTTGTGGGAGGGATTTTTCATATGCGGAAGTGGTATCTGGGCGCATGGCTGGCGCTTGTGGTTTTTCTCGGAGGGCAGAGTGCGCAGGCAGCCGCGCTGTCGGTAGCGCCGATAGAGGAAAGTGTGCCGTTGACTCTTGAATGTGCAGCTGCGCTGCTCGTTGAACCGGACAGCGGTCAGATTATATTCGAGATCAATGCCGACGAGAAAAGAGCCGTTGCCAGTGTTACAAAAATCATGTCCATACTGCTGACGATCGAAGCTATTGAGGATGGACGAATTGCCTTGACTGACAAGGTGGTCATCAGCGCGAATGCCGCTGGAATGGGTGGATCTCAGGTATTGCTGGATGCGGGAGAAACTCAGACGGTGGATGTGCTGCTCAAAAGTATGATCGTGGGCAGCGCAAATGATGCCACCGTGGCGATGGCGGAGTATATCTGTGGTTCGGTAGAGGTATTTGTTGATCGAATGAATCAGCGCGCTGCTGAACTGGGCATGGAGAATACACACTTTGTCAACACGACCGGACTGCCTGCCGAGGGGCATTATACCACGGCGCGCGATGTGGCGCGCATGGCGATGGAACTGATCGAGCATGAGCTGTATCATAAGTATTCCACCATCTGGCTGGATGAGGTGGTTCATGAAAGCGGACGCAAAACCTCTTTGACCAATACCAACCGTCTGATCCGGCTCTACGATGGCTGCGACGGCGTAAAAACCGGCTCGACCAATGAGGCAGGATACTGCATGGCAGCGACCGCGCAGCGCGGCGATATGCGGCTGATTGCGGTAGTACTGGGGGCGGATACGGGCAAGGAACGGTTCAACATCGCCTCCGAGATGATGGATTACGGATTTGCTAACTATAGGCGCTATCCCGTGACCGAGCGCGGTGCAAAGGTGCGCGGCGAACTGCCGGTAATCGGCGGAAGCGAGGATTCGATAGAGCTGGAACTCAATGAGGATCTGACGCTGCTGCTGCTCAGAGGCGACGAGCAGCAGATATCGCTACAGGCGAATCTTCCCGCGTACATCAATGCGCCTGTGGAAAAGGGCGCATACATCGGCAGTGTGGATGTGCTGCTAGGCAGCAGAATTGTGGCTCAAGTGGATGTAGTGGCGGCGCAGAGCGTCGGCAGACAGAGCTTTCTGGATGGTTTTGAGCGCGTACTGCAGCAGTGGTGCATCGGTTAGAGCGCCGGAAGAACTGGGAATTATAAACAATCGGATAAATCGTGGAATTTCCTATTGCATGAAATTGCCAAAGAGGGTACAATGAACAAGTTAGGAGTTGTTCTGCCGGAAAATACTCGCGGTATTTTAGCTGCAGTATCCGGTGGGGCGGATTCGGTAGCAATGCTGTTTCTGCTGCGCGAAGCGTGTGCAGAGAAGTCGGTTCGCCTGACAGCCGCACATTTTGAACACGGCATCCGCGCGGAGGCGTCTGTTGAGGATGCCGCCTTTGTGCGTAAATTATGCGGTCAGTTGGGCGTGGAGTTGGTTGAAGGAAGCGCAGATGTGCCGTCGATCGCTGCGGCGCGCTCGGTAGGAATTGAAGAGGCGGCGCGGGATGCGCGATACGCCTTTTTAAGATGCGCCAAGGCTCAGGTCGGCGCGGATTGCATCGCATTGGCGCATCATCAGGACGATCAAGCGGAAACGGTGCTGATGCATCTGCTGCGCGGCTGCGGTTTGAAGGGAATGGTCGGCATGAGGGAGATGGAGGGAGACCTCTATCGTCCGCTGCTGAATATTTCAAAACAGACTTTGGTCGATTTTTTGCGGGAGAGTGGCATTTCGTGGCGCGAGGATGCCACGAATTTCGTGCCCGATACGCCGAGGAATGCACTGCGGATCAATGCGATCCCACAGCTTGAGTGCTGTTATCCGGCGGCAAAACGAGCAATTTGCCGGTTTTCGCAGATCGCTGCAGATGAAAATGACTACCTTCAGACGCAAACAGACCGGTTTCTAACAGAAAGTGCGGTTCGATTTCCGTTTGGATGGCTTGTGCGGCTGCCGAAAGAGAAAGAGGTGCATCATGCTATTCTGATGCGCGCGCTGCACAGGCTCACCGATGCAGAATATGATGCGGCTTACAGAGCAGCTCAGCTGTGCGGCAGAGAGAAAGGTGCGGATGAGATAAGCGGTATATGGCGGGCAGAGCGCGGACGGCTGGGGCTGTATCTGATCGACAAGATGGGAAGGCAGTCTGTGCCGGAGGAATATCCGATTCCCGGATTTGGACAGTGGATGATCGGTGGATTGGGGCATTTGACCGTTGAGGAAGGAAACGGCAGAGCCGTAAGAGAGGATCCGTTTTGTCAGGAAATGAATGCTGAGGCACTGCGCGGCGCAGTGGTGCGGACACGGCGGGCAGGGGATGTGATCCATCCGTTGGGCGCGCCGGGGCGGCAGAAGCTCAAGGAATATTTTATCAACCGCCGCATTGACCGACCGCTTCGGGATGTGATCCCGCTTCTTGCGAAGGGTTCGGAGATATTGTGGGTGATGGGCGAGGGAATTTCGGAGAGTGCCAAATTGATGGATGGTATGCAGGCAATGCGCGTGACGTTGGACAAAAGCGTGCTGCGTGCGCTTAAATGCGGCAGGGATAAGTGAACTGAGGAACGGACAACAAAAGATGATTTTAGAAAGTGGAGGAACATACAATGCATAAGGATTTGGAAAGAGTACTCATCAGCGAGGAACAGATTCGTGAATGTGTGCGTGAGATGGGCAAGAAGATCACCGAGGATTTTGCAGGCGAAGAGCTGACCGTGGTATGTATTCTCAAGGGTTCGACGGTGTTTTTTGCCGATCTGGTAAGAGAGATCAAGCTCGATACGGTTTTTGATTTTATGATCGTCAAGAGTTACGGCAGCGGTACCGAATCCAGCGGCAATGTGCGCTTTGTCAAGGACCTTGATGAGTCGATCACCGGCAAAAACGTGCTGATCGTAGAGGATATCATCGACAGTGGTTTGACGCTGACCTTCCTTAAGAATAATCTTATTACCCGCGGCGCGAAGTGCCTGAAGATATGTACGCTGCTGGACAAGCCCTCGCGCAGAAAACCGGGCGCGACCATCACCGTGGACTACTGCGGATTTAAGATTCCCAACGAATTTGTAGTCGGCTATGGTCTGGACTATAACGAACGCTATCGCAATCTGCCGATGGTTGGCGTTTTGAAGCCGGAAATTTACACAAATGTCTGACGCGGACATTTGAAAATGCCGATAGAGGATGCTATAATGTATCATCAGGATGCGCATGAATAGAATTTGGAATGAAAATTCTGATGATATGCGCGTGATAAAACACAAAGAGATTGCGAAAGTGAGGGATGCAGGTTTTGAATCGTCAAAAATGGATGCGGATGATGATGCCGGTTATATGGCTGGTGGTGATTCTGCTGGTTCTGGGAATGTCGAGAATGCTCGGCGCAGGACCGAGGGATGTCATTCAGAATCTTAATTATACCGAAGTGCTCAAGTTGATTGAAGAAGAGCAGCTTGAGTATGTGATGACCAGCAGCAATACGCTGATTGCCAGCACTAAGGATAGCGGAATTCCCGAGTCCGAATTCGGCAGCCGGTACAATGTATATGCTACGCTGCCCAGTGTAGATCAGTTCTATAATGACGTGAACAAGATCTATGCAGCTAAGCTTGGCGAAGATGCAAATCAGGTGACGGCAGCGGACTATGGGTTCAGCATCACGGTTGCTCAGCCGGAAAGCACGCCTTGGTGGGCACAGTTTATTCCGCTGCTGGTGATGGTCGTTCTTTTTGCGGTGCTGGGTTACTTTGTGATGCGTCAGCAGGGCGGCGGAGCAGGGAAAAATAACCCGATGAATTTCGGCAAGTCTCGTGCGCGAATGAGTGATCCTGAGAAGAACAAGGTCACCTTTGCCAATGTGGCAGGCGCACAGGAGGAAACCGAGGAGCTTAAAGAGATCGTAGAATTTCTGAAGGATCCCAAACGCTTTCTGGATGTAGGTGCACGCATTCCCAAGGGCGTGCTGCTTGTAGGACCTCCTGGCACGGGCAAAACGCTGCTGGCGCGTGCCGTAGCAGGCGAAGCGAAAGTTCCCTTCTTTACTATCTCCGGTTCCGATTTCGTTGAAATGTTTGTCGGCGTCGGTGCAAGCCGTGTGCGCGATCTGTTCGACCAGGCGAAAAAGCATTCTCCGGCAATCGTGTTTATCGATGAGATCGATGCAGTAGGTCGCCAGAGAGGCGCCGGTTTGGGCGGCGGTCACGATGAGCGTGAGCAGACGCTCAACCAGTTGCTGGTCGAAATGGATGGCTTTACACACAATCAGGGCATCATCGTGATGGCGGCAACCAACCGCGCCGACATTCTGGACCCGGCGCTGCTGCGTCCCGGTCGCTTTGACCGCCAGATCACCGTCAACTATCCCGATGTAAAGGGTCGCGAGGAAATCCTCAAGATACACTCTCGCGGCAAGCCTCTTGCAGAGGATGTCGATATGGCGGTAATTGCACGCCGTACGCCGTACTTTACCGGTGCGGATCTTGAAAACGTAATGAACGAAGCAGCGATCCTGACTGCGCGTGCGCATCAGACGAAGATCACCATGAAGGCGATCGAAGATGCGATTACCCGTGTGCAGGTCGGTACCGAAAAGAAGAGCCACAAGGTGACCGAGAAGGACAAGCGTCTGGTTGCCTATCATGAAGCGGGTCATGCGGTGGTGGATTACTATCTGCCTGAAGCCGATCCCGTGCATGAGATTTCAATCATTCCGCGCGGCAAGGGTGCGGGTGGATACACCATGTCCCTTCCGACGGAGGAAACTCATTACACCACCGGCAGCAAGCTGCGCACCATCATGTGCGGTATGATGGGCGGTCAGTGCGCCGAAAGACTGGTGTTCGGCGATATCACTACCGGTGCCACCAGCGATCTCAAGCGCGCCACCGAGCTTGCCCGTAGCATGGTCACTGAATATGGCATGAGCGAAAAGATCGGTCCGATGTTCCTCAGCGATGAGCATGAGGTTTTTCTGGGACGAAACTTCTCTCAGTCCCGTGCAAATATCTCTGAAGAAGTCAGCCGCTTGATCGATCAGGAAGTTCAGAGGCTGCTCAACGAAAGCTACAGCAAGGCAACGGAGATTTTGAGTGCGAATCGTGATAAGCTTGATCGGCTGGCAGAGGTGCTGATGGAGCGCGAGAAGATCAGCGGCAGTGAGTTCAAGGCACTGATGAGCGATGAAATGCCGAAGAGCGAAACTAACGAAGAAAACAAGGATGTCTGTGAAAACGTCTGAATTCAGGAACAGAGCACGGTAAGAGAAAGAGGGGAATACAGTGAAGTTTGATCTGCATCTGCATACCACCGC
>CAZYQB010000131.1:0-6280 GCA_964649595.1 uncultured Oscillospiraceae bacterium
TCGATATGCGGTATCCACACGCTTGATGGCGCGTGCGGCGGCATCGTACAGCTCAAAATAGGCATCGATGTTTTTATACTGCGTGAAGAAGGCGGGGTGGTTCGGCTCATTCCACACCTCAAAGTACCATTGACGGATCTCATCCGTGCCGTAGCGGTGCGTCAGATGGCGCACAAGCGCTTCGATGAGCTGCTCCCATTCGGCGATGTCTGCGGGCATGGATTTGTTCATTTTCCACCAGAATACATACTGCTGCTCACCGGCGAGCATTTCCGGCATCAGCCCCAGTTCTACGATGGGACGGATGTTTACGTCGAGCAGTGCGTCAAACAGCAGATCTACATAAAGGAAGTTAAAGCGGAGCTTTCCTCTGTCATCGCGGGAGACGATGTTCATCTCCTCATGAAACAGACCATGAAAGCGGATGTAGTCAAACGGACATTCGCGCTGAATGGTTTGAAGCTGCTTCATGGCAGCATGGCGCATGACCTCGCCTGCACGCCCTGCACCGATGCAGCGGCTGAAGTAGCGGTTAAGTTTTCCTTTGACGGCGCGTATATCGGCATGGATTTCACGCACGGAAGGCACCTCCCCGAAGATATTTTCTGTAAAGCATTGTAGCATTTGATTGAGCTTGTCGTCAATTCAAAAGCGCCATTTGCATGAAAAATGCGCCTGTTTTGTGAAATACATATGAAAACAGAGGGAAAGCATGATTGCGCGCCATACGGTATATGTGATATAATGGTAACATAAAGTGCTGCACACGCGGCACAAAGGATCGAAGTAGAGAGGACGAGTGGGCATCATGAAAACGTATGGCGCATTTGAGCAGAACGGACGCGAATTCGTTATTACCGAACGAAAGACTCCGCGTCATTGGTACAACTACTTCTATAACGACACTTATAACTCCTTCACTTCTCAGGTAGGCGTGGGTGAGAGCCTGATGCAGGATAGACTGGCAAACCGCATCATTCTCATCAGTGACCGCGCGATGTATCTGACCGATAAGGACAGCGGCAAGTGGTTCTCCGCAAACGGTGTGCCGTTTGCCCAGAAGTTTGACACCTTCCGCTGCCGTCATGGTCTGGGCTATACCACCACCGAGAGCCAGACCGAAGGCATCAAGATGGAATACACCGTGTTCGTTCCCTGCGAAGGCAACCGCGAAATCTGGATGCTGACCGCGGAGAATCTGCGCAATACCACTGCAAATCTGTCTGCTATCGGCTATGCAGGCACGCTGTCGGACGGCAGCTATCGTCCGCAGGGCTACAACCTGGGCGTAGGCGGCTTTGATAAGCCCTCTCAGGCAGCGATGCACCGCATCTACACCGAGCTGGAAAACAATGGCGTGACCATCGATAAGTATGGATATCTGATTACCGACGGCGAGGTCATAGGCTTTGATACCCGCAAGAACGCGTTCATCGGCGTCTATGGTTCTGCCTATGATCCCGAGGCGCTCAATGAAAATAACGGCTGCACCAACAGCGACTGTGTAGGCGAGAAGCTGTGCTATGCGATCGAAGCCAAGCTGACTCTCGCTCCCGGCGAAAAGAAAACCATCTGCTTTGAAATCGGTGTTGCCGACACCGTGGCACAGGCAGTGGAAAAGCGCGCGCATCTGGCAGACGGTCTGCCCGCAAAGGAACTGGAAGCGATCAAGGCGCTGCGTCTTGCTCAGGTTCAGGGTGCGGATATCACCACCCCCGACGAGCAGCTCAATCTTGCATTCAACAGCTTCTATAAGTACGCTACCGGCATGGGCAGCCGCTGGGCACGCGTCCGTCACAACGGTTATCGCGATCTGATGAGTGATACTGAATGCATGGCTTCTTATAATCCCACGCTGGCATGGGAGCGCTATAAGCGTATCCTGACCTATCAGTACTCTAACGGATACGCACCGCGTACCTTCATCGGCGGTGCCATCAAGGACAACAAGTTCGCCGATTGTGCGGTATGGATCCCCTTTGCAGGCTATGCCATCGTGATGGAACTGGGTGATCTGAATCTGCTCAATGAGGTCGTTGAATTCAACGACGGTACATCCGCCACCGTTTACGAGCATATCCGCCGCAGCGTAGAGTATCTCTACAACTTCAAGGGTGCTCACGGCATGGTCAAGATTTGGGGCGGCGACTGGAACGACTGCATGAACAGCGCAGGTCTCAAGGGACTGGGCGAGAGCGTATGGCTGTCCATCGCATGGTATCGCGCCAATAATATGCTCATGGAACTGGCAAAGCTGACCGGCAAGGACGAGGATGTCGCTGTTCACGCCGAAATGGGCGAGAAGATGAAGGCGCTCATCAACGAGTACGGTTGGGATGGAAAGTGGTTCCTGACTGCCATCAACGATGAGGGAATGAAGATCGGCTCCGAAGAAAACGAAGAAGGCAAGATCTATCTCAATCCGCAGGTCTGGGCGGTGTTCTCTGGTCTGGGTACCGATGAGCAGATCAAGTCTGCATTTGCAGCGGTCGATGAATACCTCGATGGACCTCTGGGTGCAGCGGTTTCCAAGCCCAGCTATACCCGCATCGATATGCGCGTGGGCAGCATGACCCAGAAGCCGGCAGGCGTTCATGAGAACGGCGGCGTTTACCTGCACGCACTGGCATGGAAACTGGCTGCGGAAGGTATGCTGCATCGTCCCGAAAAGGTCGAGCGCATCATTCACCAGTTCCTGCCGTGGGATCATACCCATGCAGTGACCGTCGGCGAACCCTATATGCTGTATAACTCCTACTTTGATGAGGAGACCGGCTACCGCTTCGGCACGCCCGGGCAGAGCTGGCGCACCGGTTCCGTGCCGTGGTTCATCAAGTCCGTGCTGATGTATGTATACGGTCTGCAGCCCGAAATCGCGGGTCTGAACATTAAGCCTTGCCTGCCGCCGTCCTGGAAGGAATGTGCGGTCGAGAAGGACTTCCGCGGTTGTCATTACGTCATTCGCTATCATCAGACCGAGGGCGAAGGCAATGTCAAGTCTATCACTGTTGACGGCGTGAAGATCGAAGGCACACTGCTGCCCTATGCTGCAGGCAAGACCATCGAAGTGGATGTAGAAATCGGTTGATCGAATAAAGATCGAAGAAAAAAGATCGCTCCCGTCGATCCCATATGGATCGGCGGGAGTTTAAAAAACCAGCCGCCGTGAGGCGAGCCCGTGCGGCGAGCACATTAAACAAGACCCAGCCGCCGTGAGGCGAGCCCGTGCGGCGAGCACATTAAATAGGAGAAATTCAAATATGAGTAATGTATACGTTATGGATCATCCGCTGATTCAGCACAAAATTACTCTGATGCGCGGCAAGGATACCTGTTCGAAGGATTTTCGTGAGCTGCTGCGCGAGATCGCCATGCTGATGGGCTATGAAGTGACCCGTGATCTGCCGCTGACCGATGTGGAAGTCGAAACGCCCATCTGCAAAGGTACATTCAAGGTGCTTGCTGGACGCGATGTGGGCATTGTTCCGATCCTCAGAGCCGGACTGGGCATGGTCGACGGACTTTTGAGTCTGCTTCCCACGGCGAAGGTAGGGCATATCGGTCTGTATCGCGATCCCGAAACGCTCAAGCCGGTCGAGTATTACTGCAAGCTGCCTGTTGATGCGGCAGAGCGCATATTGATCGTGGTCGATCCCATGCTTGCCACTGGCGGCTCGGCATCTGCAGGCATTCAGTTTTTGAAGGATCGCGGCTGCAGCAATATCCGGCTGATGTGTCTGATCGCGGCACCCGAGGGCATTGCGGAGGTTCAGAAGCAGCATCCGGATGTAGATATTTATATCGGCGCGGTGGATGAAAAGCTCAACGATCACGGCTATATCGTGCCTGGACTGGGCGATGCGGGAGATCGTATTTTTGGTACGAGATAAAAAGTGCATAGCGAATTAAAAGATCGACTCTGCTTCTCGAAAAGAGACACGGGGTCGATCTTTTGCGATTAGGCAGATTATAGATCTGCTGCTATCGGTGACAGCTGCGCCTTCTCCAGTGCAATCGCAACGGCAGGAACCACGATCAGGTGAACAAGTGCGCCGACTGCCGTGGAGGTAAAGTAGGCGGCGATGAAGGCTTGGAAGGTGTAGCTGTTGCCCTGAAAGCCCATGATGCACGCTTTTGCCGCGCCGCCGACGATGCGCCCGAATATCATTGCGATCAGCATGGCACACAGCATGGCAGGCAGAGAACTGCTTTTGCGAAGTGCGCGGCGCAGTAGAGGATAGAGGATACCGGTCAAAGCACCGTATGCAGACAGCTCAAATGCCATTGCAATGGCGGTAGGCATGGGCGGCATGGAAAATATCAGGCTGCGCAGTATGGGAAGGATCGCACCCAGCGCCAGCCCCCAGAAAGGACCGCAGGTCAAGCCGCACAGCAGCGCGGGGATATGCAGTGGACTGATCGCCTGCCCCAAAACTTCCACCTGACCCAATATAAAGGGAAGATACATACCGATGGCAAGCAGCAGGGCGGTGATGACCAGCTTGTAGAGATGAGAGTGTCTGTTCATGTAAAGTGCTCCTTTGGTGCGGCAACAAATAATAACGCGGTGAAAATATTTCTATATACGGCTCTATCATAGAAGAATGCGCGAGCAATGTCAAGCAGTATTTTGTCGACAGGATGCGTTTTGGATAAATTTTAAATTATAGGAATGAATGCGGTGCTAAGAGGCTCCCTCCTTGAGAGAGCTGTCTGCAAAGCAGACTGAGGGAGTTCGTTCTCTTTAACTACAGTGAGCATAATCCATAAAAAACTCCCTCCGCCACGCCGATGGCGTGTCACCTCCCTCGATGAGGGAGACTTTTGGCAAACGAACAAATCAAAACTTATCTGTAATGAGATACTTGATATTTTGCTCTTTTTACCTTGAAAGGGAGCGCTGCAGCGGAGTATAATAAATATAATGGAAGGTATGCGGCAAAATGCTGTGTACAGGAGGAAAAAAGCATGAGCGAATACAGAGATATTTCGGCAGGACTTGCCGCAAAGATGGCGCTGGCAAAGCACGGCTTTCATTTTACTCATTCGCTGGGTCAGAACTTCATACTGGATGATGACTTGGTGGAGAACATTGTATATGCGGCGCAGGTCGCAGAGAATGAAAATGTGCTTGAGATCGGACCGGGCGCAGGTGTAATGACGCGCCATCTTGCAGAGGCAGGCGCAAATGTGATCGCGGTGGAACTGGATGAGAGCCTCAGACCGGTGCTCGATGCGGTATTGGGAGGCGCGCAGAGGGCAAAAGTAGTGTTCGGCGACGCTATGAAGATCGACATTGCCGAGCTGATGCAGGGCAAGCCATATCGCGTGATCGCCAATCTGCCTTACTACATTACGGCGGATGTGGTGCTGCGAATGCTCACTCAGGCGCATAAGCCTCAGAAGATCACCATCATGGTGCAGAAGGAAGCTGCCGAGCGCATGATGGCAAAGATGGGTTCAAAGATATGGTGCGCACTTTCGGCAACGGTGCAGTATTTTGGCAAGGTCAGTGTACTGATGGAGGTGCCGCCGGAGGCATTTACACCCCGTCCCCATGTGGACAGCGCCCTGATTGAGATCGAGCTTTACAAGGAAATGCCCGTCAAGGCGGAAAATGAAAAAATGATGCTGCGCGTGATAAATGCCTGCTTTGCCATGAGAAGAAAGACGCTTCTTAATAATCTGTGCGCGTCTTTCTCGGTTTCTCGCGAAAAAGCGGCGCAGTGGTTGAGCGATGCAGGACTGGATGCGAAGGTGCGCGGCGAAGCGATCACTCTTGAGCAGGCGGCGCATCTGAGCGACGTTATCGGCGCGGAATAAGCTCAAAATCGCCTAAAAAGGCGATTTTACGCGGTCATAATATCATACAGGGCGAAACTTTTGTGTAATTTTTTGCAAAGTCTATTGATTTTATACCATGGCTGTTGTATGATGTTGTTAAGTATCATAAGGATACTGGGTTCCTGTTCGGACAGCTTTTGCAAATCGATTGAAAGTGCGCGGACAGGCGGTATTACTAATAGCTTATAATTTAAGGAAAGAGGGTGCATGCATCATGGCGGATATCAATCTGAGCAAGTATGGCATCACCGGCACCACCGAGATTGTACACAATCCCTCCTACGAGCTGCTGTATAACGAAGAGATCAATCCTGCTCTCGAAGGCTACGAAAAGGGTCAGGTCACCGAGCTGGGCGCCGTTAATGTTATGACCGGCATCTACACCGGTCGTTCCCCCAAGGATAAGTTCATCGTTATGGACGAGACTTCCAAGGAC
>CAZYQB010000132.1:0-6164 GCA_964649595.1 uncultured Oscillospiraceae bacterium
GCAAGGCGTCCGTATTCCTCGGCGGTTTTGCTGCCGATCTGCCAGGGACCGTCCATTTCGTTGCCCAGACACCATGTTTTGATGGCAAACGGCTCTTCAAATCCGTTGCGCCTTCTCATGTCCGCATAATAGGTGGGCGTGGTCGAGTTACAGTATTCCACCAGATTGCGGGCATCTTCTGCACCGCGCGTGCCTAGGTTTACCGCCATCATGATTTCGGTATTTGCCAGCTTTGCCCACTGCTGAAACTCATCAATGCCCACTTCGTTGGTTTCGATGGATTTCCACGCCAGATCCTGACGGATCGGACGCTTGCTCTTGTCTCCGGTGCCGTCCTCCCAGCGATAGCCCGATACGAAGTTGCCGCCCGGATACCGCACGATCGGAACATTCAGCTTTTTGACCAGCTCCAGAACATCCTTCCGAAAGCCCTGTTCATTGGCGGAGGGATGATCCGGCTCGTAGATGCCGTGGTATACCGCGCGTCCGATGTGTTCGATAAATGAGCCGTAAAGCCGCGGATCGATTTTGCCGATTTCAAAATGCGCATTGACGATGATTTTCGCTTTCATACGATGCTCCTTGTGAGATGGTAGAATGGGGAATTTCGTGGATAACATCAATGTAACATAAATGAAATTCGCTGTCAATTGTTCTGAGCAATGCTGCGCCGCAAATTTAGAGCGCAGGTGCGAGAACACAAAAACGAGTGACCTGTTGATGCAAAACAGATCGCTTCTTTGATACAGGGATGATCGGGGAAAACTAATCAGCCTTCATTGACAGCGATTTCAGATAAGCGCCCTTTCTTCCGGTATGTTCATCGGCAGACTGAACGAGCAGGTAACAAAGTCCCATCGGCGCATCGTGCTGAGGCGCAAGGCGAGTGCGGAGCTGACCGTTAATGATGAGGTCGCAGCCTTCTTCGTCGTATTTGAGGGTGATGTCGGTCCACTCATCGGGCGTGCAGAGGGTATCATCTGCGCGGAAGGTAAAGCGGGCGCAGGCGGCGGCATCGCAGTCGCAGGGATTAAACCAGCGATCAGTAAGAGATATGGTCAGTCCATCCTCGATGACCATCATTCTGAGTGAAACCGTGCCGCGCTTTGCCGCCGGGAAATTCCACGTCACGCCCTGCATGGGAGAGTAAAGGCAATCATCATTGCAGGTACGGATATATACCGCTTCTTCGCGGTTTCCGTCGGGATCGGGCATCATGACCGCGCCGTTGGTGCGGTTCCACGCACAGTGACCGTTCCAGTTTTTGCGGCGGTAGCCCGAAATGCTTTTGAGATACACCTGCGTGCTGACGTGTTCCAGACCGCCTCGGAAGTTCTCGCTTCTCTGCGTTTCCAGCAGCCATTTGGGATCAAAGATCAGCATACGACGGGTATACTCATGCTGTCCGCAGCACAGAAGGATCTTTCCAAACGGCAGTTCGATTGCCTGAAACTGATGAACGCTTTTATCCAGACCGATGTTTCCGCCGCTGATTCTGAAATCGCAGGAATTTCGGATGGCGTTGAGGTGCAGCTCTCTGAATCCGTGCCACGTCCTGCCTTCGTCGAAGGAGATGGCGGCGTGGTTTGCGTCGCGGTTGGTGAATACGTCCTCCGATCCGCCGTGTTTTTCGGCATAGCCCAGCGGAGGATATATGGTATCCTTGTCGATTTCGGACAGCGGCTGCGTGTTGCAGAAAAACAGGATGATGGCATCGTTTGACAGCCGAAGCAGGGTAGGCATGGTCAGCGTGCCGTGGAAGGGAGAGGGGACGGGCGCAGTCCACGTTTCGCCGCCGTCGAAGGATTCGTACTGATAATGATAATCCTGCGAGGTGCGTGCAATCATCAAAAGGCTTCCGTCCTTGCGCTCGACGATGGTCGGCTCACAACTGCCGTTCTGCCAGCGTACACTTTTGTGCAGACCGCCCGCCTCGTGCGGCGGCGCAGGCTCCAGTTCGATGACGCGCCAGCTTTCGCCGTTGTCATCGGACAGGGCAACAACCGGATGCTGCTTGATTTCGGGCGGCTTGGCAAATATCTGACTGCTCAGGATGATTCGCCCGCTGCTGAGAAAGTGCGGCATACGCGGCAGAAATACGCCGTCGCTCACCTTGACCCAGCGCACTGCACTGCCCGGACCTTCATCGGAAAGTGCAGTCTGCCATCCGTCCAGCCCTTCGGGAACGGCAGGCATTTCGGCATTCTGCCAGCCGTTTTCGCCCTTGACATAGTAGGAAGAGAACCAGCGTCCGGTGTGCGGATGGCGCTGTGCGGCAGTCATCAGCGACAGATCTTCCACCTCATACTTTTTCCATGTAAAGCCGCAGTCGGTGGAGGAGAGATAAAAGCGTCCGTATTCATCGTGACCGTAATAGCGGATTTCGCCGTCAGGCATGACGCACAGATCGGCAAAGGTGTTGGAAGGATGCGTGCCGATCACCTGCGGCGCCCAGATGCGCTCAAGGCGTCGTTTTTCCTGCGAGGAAAGGCGGGATGCCATTGTTTTGATTCGTTGCATGGTTTCAGCTCCTTTTTAAAAAGAGTGAGTGATTTAAACAAAGTCCCGCTGACGGAGAGTGGCGGTCAGCGGGACTTGATGCATCGGGGAAAATTCAGTTTACTCAGTCGATCTGAGCAAGTGCCTGCTCGATGTCGGCGAGGATATCGTCGATATGCTCGCAGCCGGTGGAGAAGCGGATCAGTCCCGGGTTGACACCGGCGGCGACCAGCTGCTCATCGGTTAGCTGACGGTGGGTAGCGGAGGCGGGGTGCAGCACCAGCGTGCGGATGTCGGCGACATGGGTTACGATGGAAGCCAGCTTGAGGCTGTTGAGGAACTTTTCGGCGTTGGCGCGGGGACCCTTGATGGTTACGGAGATAACGCCGGAGCAGCCCTTGGGCAGATACTTTTGCTGAAGCGCATGGTACTTGTCGCCGGGCAGGGCGGGGTAGGTGACTGCCTCGACCTTGGGGTGATTTGCGAAATACTCTGCAACCTTTTCGGCATTGCGGCAGTGACGCTCCACGCGCAGCGGCAGAGTCTGCAGCCCCAGATCCAGCAGGAAGGCATCCTGCGCGCTGGGCAGCACGCCGAAATCGCGCATCAGCTGCATACGGCATTTGATGACGAAGGCGGCTGCGCCGTAGTCGGCATAGACGGTGCCGTGGTAGCTCGGATCGGGGGTGGTGAACTCGGGGAACTTGCCGTTTCGCCAGTCGAACTTGCCGCCGTCTACGATGACGCCGCCCACTTGTACTGCGTGACCGTCCATGTACTTGGAGGTAGAATGAGTGACGACGTCTGCACCGAACTCAAACGGGCGGCACAGCACGGGGGTGGCGAAGGTGTTGTCGATAAAAAGCGGGATGTTGTTGTTGTGGGCGAGGGCAGCGAACTTTTCGATGTCCAGAACCGCCATTGCCGGGTTGGCGATGGTCTCGCCGAATACCAGACGGGTGTTGGGGCGGATCGCCTTCTGCAGGGTTTCGAGGTCATCATCCTGATTGACGAAGGTACACTCGATGCCCAGACGCTTGAGCGTGACAGCCAGCAGGTTGATGGTGCCGCCGTAGATGGTGCCTGCGCTGACGATATGATCGCCTGCCTGACAGATGTTGAGAACTGCCAACAGGTTCGCAGACTGACCGGAAGTGGTCAGCATCGCGGCAACGCCGCCCTCCATCGCTGCGATCTTATCTTCCACGAAACCGCAGGTGGGGTTGGAGATGCGAGAGTAGATATGTCCCTCGGTGGGGCAGTCGAACAGGTGCGCCATGTATTCGCTGGATGTGTATTCGTATGTGGTGCTCTGATAGATGGGCAGAGTATGAGTTTCACCGTTTTTGGGCTGATAGCCGGCGCGAATTGCCAGCGTTTCGATATTCATAAGAGGGTCGCTCCTTTCGGATTTTGCAGGATTTGTAAATATCACGCGTCATTTTGCACGGGATTTAATGAAATAATAGCAAAAACTGCAGCAAATCACAAGAGACTTACCGCAGTTTACAGAAAGTTATTACCAGAGCTTCGAAATTCCTACATTTTGGAAGTAATGAGTGATGATCTCTTCGGCGCTTTTGCCTTCTTCCGCCATGCCGTATGCGCCCCATTGGCTCATACCCACGCCATGACCATAGCCGCTGCCGGTGAAGGTGATCTTATCGCCCTCCATAGAGACGGAAGAGATGAGGGTGGATTTGAGTTTTTTCGAGTCCAGATTGATTCTCAGCGACGGCGCGGAAACCTTCTTGCCGTTGATGAGGAAGTTTATAGTGCGTCCCGATTCGCCTTTGTCACCCAGCTCGATGCTGTAAATATCGTCTACGTCCACGCCGCTGTCCTCCGCGGCATCCTCCACCTCATCGACGGAGAAAGTAGCAGTCCAGTTTTTGACACTGGTGGGCGCCATGTCGGAGTCGGGTGAATCTACTACCTGCGTGTAGGAGGGAGATTCCTTGTCGTAATCCAGTGCGGCTGTGGGCAACTCGGTCTTGCCGCCTGCGTGCGCATGGAACCAGGCGTAGGGCAGTTCGCCGTCGGCGCTTAGCACTTCGCCGCGCGTTTCGTTCACGGCGCGCTCAATGCGCTCGTTGATTTGAGAAGCGTCGTATGCCTGCGCTTCTTTGATGTCGGTGGAAATGTCTGCGCCCTTGTACATCGAATCCTTCTCGTCGATGAACTTCAGCACAAAGGTGCGCGCCAGAATCGCCTGCGCCTTGAGCGCTTCTATGGGCCAGTCGTTTCTCATCTCGCCTGCCAGCACGCCCATGACGTATTGCTCGATATCCATTTCCTCATAAGATTGGTTTTTGGTGTCGTATACGGTCAGCATGGGCACACCGCCTTCGATTTCCAGTTCATCGGGAATATCGGGCGCGGCAGCACTGCCGATCATTCTTTCGGATGCGGTTTGCGGCGCATCTTCGGAAGAAGGCTGCGGATTCTGCGGCGTGGGTTCATCTCCAAAAAGCTGACAGCCGACCAGCGCAAAGGAAAGCACTGAGGCGCACAGCGTGCCGACGATCAGACGAAGCCATATGCGGGAACCATTTGTTCGATCAGACTTATTCATGCAAAACACCTCCGTTTGCCGATAGTCTGACCGCAGCTCAATGCAAATATGCGATGGATTTTTCTGGTGATAAATTAATTTTTAATACGACACTCTCAGTCCCAGCAGGTCGAGCGCCTCGGCGAGGGTGTTTACGGCATGAACGCGCACACCTTCGGGAGTATGCACGCCGCGTGCGTTGCCGTGGGGAATGATAATGTCGGTAAAGCCCAGTCGGCTGCATTCCGAGATGCGGCGGTCTACCTGAGAGACCGGGCGCAGCTCGCCTGCCAGACCCACTTCGCCCATGACCGCCCAGCCTGCGCCGATCAATCTGTTTTTGTGGGATGAGGCGACGGCGACGCACAGCGCAAGGTCTGCCGCAGGTTCGTCCAGCGTCATGCCGCCTGCGATATTGATATACACATCCTGATTGTACAGCGCGATGCCTGCGCGCTTTTCAAGAACCGCCAGCAGCAGTGCCAGTCTGCCGCCGTCTACGCCACTTGCCATTCGGCGCGGATTGCCGAATACGGTGGTTGCCACCAGCGCCTGCACGTCCACCAGCAGCGGACGCGTGCCCTCGAGCGCGCACAGCACCACCGAGCCGCTTTCGTTGTGAGCGCGGTCGGAGAGAAGCACCTCGGAGGCGTTTTGGACTTCCCTCATGCCTTCGTTTGTCATTTCAAACATACCCAGCTCGTTGACCGAGCCGAAACGGTTCTTGACCGCACGCAGCAGCCTGTACTGATGCTGTCTGTCTCCCTCAAAGTAGAGAACGGCGTCCACCATATGCTCCAGTACGCGCGGTCCTGCGATCGAGCCTTCCTTGGTGACGTGTCCTACCAGAAATACCGCACAGCCCGATATCTTGGCGCTTCGCATCAGCAGAGCCGCCGATTCGCGCACCTGCGATACCGAACCGGGGGCAGAGGCGATCTCTGGGCAGTACATGGTCTGAATCGAGTCCACGATCATCAGCGATGGGTGCAGCTTTTCCATTTGGCGCTCCACGATGGTCATGTCGTTTTCGGAGAGTATGAACAGCTCGCTCGACTTTCGCAAAGCACCAAAACCTTATAATCCATCCGCAGGTAACGGGTGATGAAGC
>CAZYQB010000133.1:0-6131 GCA_964649595.1 uncultured Oscillospiraceae bacterium
ATAATGCGCGATGCCTTCATCAGCGGCAGCCGTGCGGAAATGAATATGCATATTACAGAAAACAGTATGATGGGCAGAAGCAGACCGACGGATGCTTCAAATCGGATGACATCAGGGAAAATCCATTCAAGTACCTGCACGAACAGACAGCCGCCCGCCACCGACACGGGTGAGAGGATCAGCGCGAGTATCCATGCCTCTCTGCCGAATATCTTTCGGATTTGGCTGCGCGTTGCACCGACAGCGCGCAGCATACCGATCTGCTCCACCTTTCGGGAAAGCTGACCTTCCATCGCCTGTGCGATGCCGATGCCGCAGGCGGTGATAAATGCCAGTCCCACCATGCCAAGCATGATCAGCAGGGAATAGGTTTCATGTGTCGTGATGAGCTTTTCAATTCGATAGGCAGTGACCGTACCGCCAGCCGTCACGACGAAAAACGGATATTCCTGACGCTCATAGATCCAGTAATTTAGTGCATCATTTTGAGTATAGCCGCTTTTGACGGTGATGAGCTGATGCACGGCGGTGCGCCCCGTTTGGAAGGAAGGTTCCTTGGGAGAAGTCAGGATGGACGGGAAGGAATAGATTCTTTCTTTATCCCAGCTGCCTCGGGTATCATAAGGCTTCAGATTATCGCTCTGTTCACTGAGAATACCGACGATGAGAAAGGTTCTTTCCTCCTTCACGCCGTCCACGGGCGTGAGGTCGAGGGTGATCTGCTGTCCTACGTCGGCTTCGCTGCGCAGAGCTTCGAGTACGCTCTGTTCTACGGCGATTTCGCCCGGCTGCTGAGGCAGTCTGCCTTCCTTGAGTGTGCGGTTGAGCATCCATTCGGCGTCGGAATCGTAATATCCCAAATATTCATCCACTCCGGCAAGCTGCGCCGAAACGTATACATGACCGATCCGGTCAAACAGGCCGCAGTCTTGCACCTGAGTATCCGTCAAGGTGCTGTCCATGAAGAAGCCGTCCTGCCTGCCCATCTTCTGCTCCAGCTTTTCCTGCTGAATAAGCAGAAAGCCCTGAGCGCATAGGCAGATGACCGTAATCAGAAAGATCGACAGGAAGATGCCGACCGCAAGGCTCAGATATGCTCGCTTGTTGGTACGGATGCCTGCCGCGGCGATATGGTTGATGGTCAGCCGTTTGATTGGGCACTTTTCAGTTTTCTTCATTTTACGATCACTCCGCTGTCGCGGATGATCTTTCCGTCCTCGAGCTGAATGATGCGGTCTGCCTGCTCGGCGACATTCATGTCATGAGTGACCAGAATCAGCGTGATGCCCAGCTCATGGCTGACTTGACGCAGCAGAGAGAGTACCTCACGTCCCGACTTGCCGTCGAGGTTGCCGGTCGGCTCGTCGGCGAAGATGATGCCCGGCTTATTGGCGAGGGCGCGCGCAATCGAGATGCGCTGCTGCTGACCGCCCGACATCGCTCCGGGCAGGTGGGACAGTCTGTCGCCGATGCCCAGCATCTCCACCACGCGGTCGAGATATGCCTTGTCGATCTTGCGGTTGTCCAGCATGACGGGCAGCAGGATGTTCTCCATGCCGGTCAGCTCCTTGACCAGATTGTAGCTCTGGAACACGAAGCCGAAGCGGCGGCGGCGCAGCACGGAGAGCTGATTGTCTCGATAGTCGTAGAGGCTCTTGCCCTGATAGTACACCTTGCCTTTGCTCGGCGCGTCCAGACCACTCAGCAGATGCAGCATGGTAGATTTGCCCGATCCGCTGGGACCGGTGATGGCGGTGAAGGTGCCCTGCTCGAAGGAAACGGTGACGTCGTCGAGTGCGTAAACCTTGTGTTCTCCTGCCTGGTAGATCTTGCTCAGATTTTCACAACGGATAATTTCCATGAATCATCCCTCCTTATGCTTTCATGATAGCATATGAACCTTGCAATCAGGTGACGATCAACTTACGATTTCGCAAGGTTGAGAATGGGAATGCTGATTTTTATACGTAATCCCTTCTGGGTGTTTTCTGCATGGATGTTTCCGTGATGGCGGCAGATGATCTCATGCACGATTGCAAGTCCGATGCCTGCGCCGCTTGTTTCTCTGCTTTGCGCACGGTAAAAGCGCTCAAACAGATGCGGAAGCTCCCTGTCGGATACGCCGCCGCCGTCATCCTCCACCGATGCGTAAAATGTCGTAGGCGTGGTTTCGAGCCGAACGCAAATTATCCCTCCTTCAGCCGTATGTTCACAGGCATTTTTGAGGAGATTTCCAAATGCTTCATTCATCCATTTTTCGTCGCAGCGGATGCGCGCATTTCCCTCAATATGCAGTGTGCGATTCTGCCACAGTGCGCTCAGAGAGCCCCACGCATCCCGAACAATCTTTTCCACATCACACGTTTTGAAGGAGAATTCATAACCGTCGGCACATAGTCTTTCCAGGCGCAGCAGCGAATAAATGAGCCTTTCCATGCGCTCGATCTGCCCGATCTGCGCATCGATGTGCGCGCCGTCGTCCAGCTCACAGAACAGCCTCAGCGCGGCAAGCGGCGTCTTGAGCTGATGTGAAATATCCGCCGTCAGGCTGCTGGTGCGCTGCATCTCCTCCCGAAGCTGTTCACGGGATATCAGCAGCCGGTTTTCAAGCTCCGCCACCGCATTGTGAACGGGTGCGGCGGCATCCTCATGCACCGAGAATTCCAGCGCGGTCAGAGTGCCGCTTTTCGTATCTGCGATCAGAAAATCCTCGATCTGACGGGATAGTGCAAGTGTCCTGCGGCGCAGATTGATATAGCGCACCGTCATCACCAGTGCAAATAGGCTGACCGCGATCAGCAGTACCATTGGCAGTTCAATGCCTTCGCTCATCCTTTGAACATAAGGGATAAACTGTCCGTTCGACAGGTATCGCGTTAATCCATCCATTGATAGCCCACTCCTCGCACCGTGCGGATATGCTCCGCGCCGATCTTGTTTTTAAGCCTGCTGACGTGTACCGAAAGCGTATTGTCGTCTACATATTTTCCGCCGTCATCCCAGAGCACCTGCAGCAGCATATCGCGCGTGACCACGCTGCCGCGCTTGATGAGTGCGGCAAGGATCTTGTATTCGGTAAGGGTGAGCTGCAGAAGCTGACCGTCCTTTTTGACCTGCATCCGGGTCTGATCGATTTCGATGCTGCCGCGCGTAAGCTGCGCAGGTGCCGCGGTGCGAAGCTGTGCGCGTATGCGCGAGAGCAGCTCCTGCATACGAAACGGCTTGGTGACATAATCGTTTCCGCCCGCATCCAGACCGCGCACGATATCGAATTCCTCATCCTTTGCGGTGAGAAAGAGTATGGGCTTGAGCATCTGCTCGCTTCGCCATTGTCTGCACAGGCTTACGCCGTCGCCGTCGGGCAGGGTCACATCGAGCACGATCATATCGATGCCGCCGTTTATCTTCGCCTGCGCTTCTCGCACCGATGCCGCCGTCGTTACCTCATAGCCTTCGCGCTCAAACAGCTCCTTCAAGCCGCCTCTGAGCATCAAGTCATCTTCTACCAGCAATATTGAAAATGCCATGGTGTATTTCCTCCGCATATGTTTTTTCTGATTATAGCATGATGGCAGTGTTTCCCGCAATAAAACCTGCCCAACCTTGCAAAATCGTAAGTTGATCGTCACCTGATTGAAAGGTTCATATGATATGATGAAATTATCTAAGGGGAATAGAAAAAACTTCACCCACACAAAGAAAGAGGAGATGGATATGAAACAGACGGAAACAAAGCGGTTGACCATCAATCAGATTGCAGCGGCAGGTCTGAGGACAAGCAAAAAATCCTATGCAAGTCTTGCGGCGGGCATTTTTTTGTCGATTCTGCTGGTAACGGTCATGTGTTTTGCGGCGCAGGGCGTGATTCTGGCAAATGAGGCAAAGGATGTCGAGCAGATCGGCTATGTGGACTTCTTTCTGTACGACACGCCCGAAGTTACCGACGGATTCATGCTGGAAAGCGGTATGTATGACCGATTGGGTCATGTGTATGTAAGCGCTTCCGTTACCGATACAACGAAGTACATCGGCTGGTATGACGAGGATGCAGCGTATCTTCTGAATCGTCATTTGGCGGAGGGGCGTATGCCCGAGCGTGCCGGCGAAATTGCGCTGGAAGAAAGTGTGCTGGAGCTTGTCAGCAGCGGCGCAGAGGTAGGAAGCACGGTTACGCTGTCCGTCACGCCCATTGACGGCACGGCGCAGGAGCGCAGCTTCACCATTGTAGGCATCCTCACCGAGCAGACCCACCGCTTTGAACCGCACTCCTTTTCAAGCAGCAGCATGACAAAGGTTCGCTCGTTTCCGGCAATCCTGATTCACGAAAGCGAAGGAGCGTTTGCTACCGGACGCACCGTGGTTCATCGCGTGGCAAATGCAGCCGCAAGCAGCAGTCTGAATGAAATCATGACCGCTTGGGACAGGTCGGGTATCCGAAGTGCAAGCAGTATGTATTTCGCCGTATATAGTGCGGATGAAATTTACAGCTGGGCACAGCCTGTATGGTATATGAATGAGGAACTGCTGATCGGTCTGATTGTGGTCGCGCTGCTGGCGGTCGCGCTGCTCACCGCAAGCGGCGTGGGCATCGCTCAGGCGATGGAGGGACGGCTTGCTCACCGCAGAGAGGAAATCGGTATGCTGCGTGCCGTCGGTGCAACGCGCAGCCAAATCAAGAAGATCTTCGGCAGAGAATCGTGGATCATTGCGCTGGTGCTCTCGCCGCTGTCCATCGCGGCAGGCTGCGGCGTGGTGTATCTGATGTCACTGATTGTTCCCGAAATGATCGTATTTAAGGCGGACTGGTCGCTGCTCATTCCGATTTTCCTGTTCTCGGTGATCTGCATACTCATTTCGGCAAATCTGCCGCTGAGCCGTGCATCCAAGATCATGCCCATGAGCGTGATTCGCGATGTGGAGTTGATGCGAAAGACCAAGTCCATCCGCAGTCAGAACAAATTCGTTCCTTCCAAGCTGATTTCTTCCAGACAGCTCAAGCTGTATCCTGCCCGACAGGTCGGTGCGGCGGTGCTGATTGTGCTGATGCTCGTGTGCGTTGCGTTTGCGGCGGGCTATCTGCTGCCCGATCTGGAAACCAGAATGAGCGCAGACCGCCCTGCATTTGAAATCATCGCCCCATATTTGTCGAGTTTCACGGATTTTTCGGACACTATGCCTAAGACGCGCATCACACAGCAGGATGTTGCGCAGATTGCCACGCTGCCCGGGATCGGAGAAATTCGATCGACCATCCATCAGAATGTCAATCTGCTGGTGGATTTGAGCGAATACGAGCGCTATGAGGATATGCCCGAATATCTGCGGTATATGGCTGAACACCATTATGTGAACGAATATATCCGCATTGAAAAAGGCGATCTGAATTATAATAAAAATCCTCTGCTCTACAAGTATTATACGGAGGATATTGATGCGTTGCGTTCCGCACTGGGAATTGAGGAAAGTGCCTTTGCTTGCAACATGGTGGTGCTGAGCAATGCACAGGTTGAGGCGCTGACGTCCTATGTTGTAGAGGGCCGCCTGGATATGGAAGCAATCAATGCAGGCACACAGGTTTTGATGTACACGCCCACGATGTATGTGACTATAGAGACGTATCCCGAAGGAGGAACGGCTACCTCCATCATCGGAGACAAAGAGCCGGAAAAGTGGACTGAGCTGTGGAACAATGACTATTTCAGTGCAGGCGATACGCTGGATCTGCTGCAGCTGTATCTCTTCAGAGATGAGCTGATCGACCAAAAAGGAGACCGCGACGAATACCTGCGTGAAATCTACAGTCTTTCCCATCAGGCGGCGGCACAGCCTGTGATCGGTGCGCTGCTCAAGGGTGCAGACATAGCGGATATGTTCGGCGATTCTCCCTGCATTATAACCACCGAACAGGGCGCACAGGCGATGGGAATGTATGTAGACGGACCGCGAGTTCGTATATATCTGGATGGCGACATTGATGCCCAGACCGAAGCGTATCTTGATAACCGCATCTCAACCATTACCATGCGCGGTGAAGGCGTAAGTTACTACAATCAGCTTGAAAGCTTTCGCGAGTACAACGGGCAGATGCGCGTGATTATACTGACTCTGGCTTCGGTGGCGTTTGTGTTCCT
>CAZYQB010000134.1:0-6124 GCA_964649595.1 uncultured Oscillospiraceae bacterium
TTCTTTAACGAAGAGATGTTAAAACTCCCCTGCCATCTTAAAACTCATAAAAAGCGCCATTAGACAGGCTGCTTTTTATGAGTTTTAAGATATTTCCCTCTGTCGCCAGATGCTTCGCTTAGAAAGATTTAATTTAATTTAAAAAGAAATTGTCAGTTTCTTCCTCCTCAAATTCACCGTCGAGTTCGTCATATCCGTCGGTATCCGCCTTATTCATAATAATGTCGTCGATTTCAACCGCACGGTAATCTGCTCTGTCTAATTGCAGACATTTCATGCAGTTATCGCATATTTTACGCCGCATTCGATACATTCTCTCGTTTCGTCCAGAACGCATCTTTTAATGCTCATAAATTCGAACCCCCTAAAATTTTAAAGTCTGAGTCTACCGCGAACAAATGTTTGACTATATCAGTAATCTGTGTTATAATGGATTCAATAACGGAGGTGTTTGCTTATGAAAATGACCAAAGAAGAAGGTCGTTCAAGAATTCTTTCGTTTATCCGAGATGAAATTCAGGATAAAGGTTATCCCCCGTCTGTTCGTGAGATATGCAAAGCCGTCGGCTTTAAATCTACATCATCCGTGCACGCTTATTTGCGCGATTTGGAACGCGATGGTCTGCTTCGACGCGATGCCACCAAACCTCGTGCCCTTGAACTTTCAGATACTCCGAAAGGACGTGTTGTGCCTTTAGTCGGTCGCGTAACTGCAGGTCAGCCTATCCTTGCGCAAGAGAACATCGAAGAAGAAATACTGCTTCCTCAGGGCATGGTACGCGGCGGCGAAGTTTTTGCTCTGCGTGTAGAAGGCGAAAGCATGATTGAAGCCGGTATCATGAACGGTGACGTTGTAGTTATTCGCAAACAAGCAAATGCAGATAATGGAGATATTGTCGTTGCAATGATCGATGACGAAGCAACCGTAAAGCGAATCTTTTACGAAGAAGATTGCGTACGTCTGCAGCCTGAAAATAGTACTATGGATCCGATTTATGCACCTGAGGTTACGGTTGTCGGTCGAGTTGTTGCGCTGTTTAGAAAATTCTAAGCAGTTTTCCGCGCTCCCCTATCTCTTATAAATTGATTGCTTAAAATCACACAGCATTTGTCCGCCTAATAAATACGCAATGTATTTTAGGCGGACAAATCTTTTTCGCTTTAATACAATTTACTTCTACAAAGAAATAAGACCTTTTTTCAAAAGATATGCCAATGCACCTTCCATGCCACACCGACCATGCGCATATGTTAATGCACCCTGCATATAAGCATTATAAGGCGGACGAACCGGAGCATCTGCGCTCAACTCGATTGATGCACCGGCAACGAAGGTACCTGCTGCCATAATAACCGGATCCTGATAGCCAGGCATTGCCCAAGGTTCCGGAACGGCTTCACTGTCTACCGGGGAGTGCATCTGAATAGATTGAATAAACGCAATCAGTTCATCAGCATTGCGGAATCGAATCGCCTGAATGATGTCATAGCGCGGTTCGTTGTAAGCAGGACTTACCTTGTATCCCAGCTTTTCGAAAATACGTGCTGCCAACACAGCAGTGCGTACTGCCTGCATAACAACGTGCGGCGCCATGAACAGTCCTTGATAGAACGGCTGATAGGAACCGGCGTAAGAACCGACTTCTGCTCCGATTCCCGGAGAAGTTAGGCGATAAGATACCAATTCCACCAGTTCTTTGCGACCGGCAATATATCCGCCGGTCGGAGCAATGCCTCCGCCCGGATTTTTAATCATTGAACCGTCAAGCAAATCAACTCCGACATTTCCTGGTTCCAGTGTCTCCGTAAACTCTCCATAGCAGTTATCTACCATGACGACCACGTCCGGACGAGTCGCATGAATTGCGGCAGTAACCTCTTTGATCTGTTCAATGGACATTGAAGCGCGCCAGTCATATCCCCGAGAGCGTTGAATCTCCACCAAATGAATTGAAGGGATTTCTTTAAGACGGCGAACGACTTCATCAATATCAATAGAGCCGTCACTCAGCAGATCAACCTGTTCATAACCTATTCCATATTCCTTCAGCGAACCGCTGCCAGACGTACCGCTGATACCGATAACCTCTTCCAGTGTGTCATACGGTTTACCGGAAGCCGCCATCATTACATCCCCCGGTCGGAGAATGCCGTACAGGCACAACGCAAGAGCGTGCGTACCTGATGCAATTTGAGGACGTACCAACGCTGATTCACACCCCATCAATTCCGCAAACATCTCCGAGATAGTATCGCGCCCTATATCATCATATCCATACCCTGTTGTAGGTGCAAAATGACGTGACGAAATGCGATGACGCTGAAAAGCCTCCAATACCTTGCGAGTATTGATGCGTTCGATTGCATCAAGGCGCGCAAATGCAGCAGCACAATCATTTTCAGCCTCATCAACGAAGCTGCTGATCTTTTCAGACATTTCCAACATACTGCTTCTCCTTTATGTGTACTCGAATTCTAAATCAAGTGTTATTGATTCTCTCGACCATCTCGTCAACAATCTGATCGAGAGATTTATTCGCAGCATCTATCCACTGAACACGGCTATCTCTTCGAAACCACGTCAACTGCCGCTTAGCGTAATGGCGAGACCCCTGTTTAATGGCATCAATAGCTGCCTGCATTGAAATGCCGCCCTCTAATGCCTGAACAATTTCTTTATAGCCCAGCGCCTGCATTGCCGTGCTCCCTTGAGAAAGTCCTTCAGCAAGCAGCGTACGGACTTCGCCAATCAGTCCCTGATCTACCATCGCATCTACTCGGCGATTAATGCGATCATACAACACTTCACGTTTCCAATTCAGCGCAAACATGACTACAGAGTAATCCCCTTGACGCTGTTTGTCTAACTGAGCCTGCTGCGTAATCGTACGTCCAGTCAGGCGATAGACCTCAATGGCACGAATTACTCTTCGCACATCATTGACGTGGAGACGCTGTGCACTTTCCGGATCAATCTGCTGAAGCATTTTGTGAAGCTTTGTTTTTCCGGACTCTGTTTCCGATAGAACAGTCAATTCAGCGCGCAGTGCATCATTTCCTTTGTTTTCCGCAAAACTCATCGGTTTGGTCAGCGCATCAATATACAATCCTGTTCCGCCACATACGACCGGTTGAAGACCTTTGCGGTAAATCGAATTAATTGCCTGTGTTGCTGCCTCTCGATAAGCCGCAGCCGAGTATCTTTCCTCTGGGTCGGCAATACTCAACAGATGATGTGGAATATTTCTCATCTCTTCCGTTGTAGGCTTGGCAGTACCGATATCCATTTTTCGGTATATTTGCATAGAATCAGCCGAAACTACCTCTCCGCCAATCCTTTCACACAGCCGAACAGCCGCCGCCGTTTTACCGGAGGCAGTCGGACCACCTATCACAATCAAACGAGGCTTGTGGCTCATAGCAGACTACTCCTTTTAAATCCGTTTGAACATTTTTTCAATCTCGCTCTTTCTAAAAGCTTTAAGTACCGGTCTGCCATGCGGGCAAGTAGGCGGTGCATCCGTTTTGAGCATCTCATCTACCAATGCCTGTATTTCAGCATCGCTCAATCGATCTCCGGCTTTTACTGCGCGTTTGCAGGACATCTGTATGACCTCCGCGCGTCTGCGTTCAATTGTGGCGTTTTTCAGCTGATCGAGACGATCAATCATCTCCAAAAATAACGGGCGCAGTTCTGCTTGTCCAAGCACATAAGGAACAGCTCTCACCTGAATATCCCGATCTCCAAACGCTTCGATTTCATAGCCGGCTTCAAGAAGCAATTCCTCATTGGAGAGAATTGCGCTGCGCTCCCGCTGCGACAGGCTCAAAATGATCGGTGTCAAAAGCTGCTGCATCGCCGTTTTCTGATGAAGTGCTTTTTCATACTCCTGATAGAGAATACGCTCATGAGCAGCGTGCTGATCGATCATAATCAGCGTATCATTATATTCAACCAAAATATAGGTACTCGCGAAAATACCAAGAATCTCTATGCGTCTGATCGGCTCGATTACAGTAACTTTATCGTTGCGCTGTGAAAAAATATCTGTTTGTTGAAGTGAATGCTCTTCTGATATTGCTTTATACAAGAATGGCGACGAAAGATCCTGACGAATTGCAGAACGATTTATATTTACTGAGGCAGACGGACTTTTCAGCGATAAGTTTGAGGAGTGCACATCCTGTATAATCCGCCTTTCCGGTTGAGACATCATTACCTTGGAGGCGATGCTCTCCGAAGAAAGACACTTCTTATTTTCTGCGTTCTCAACTACAGGCGTTTCCTTTGGGACAACTTGCTCATTATCGGCTTGTTCAACATCTGCCGTTCCGCTTTTCCTCTCATTGTTACAGACGCGCAGAAGCACATCAGCGTCCATTTTAACGGTTTTTGCATATTCTTCAACAACTTCTTCGCCCTTACTTTCGACCGCTTGTGAAGGCATCTGGACGCGTATCTGAGCACGCTCTGAAATCTGTATCGGATCTGCACTGACTTTTTCTGGTTCCAGCATTTTTCCGACAAGCAAAGCTCTAGAAATCATCGATTCAGCATAGATGCGTACAGACGACTCATCCCGAAAGCGCACTTCCAGTTTGCTTGGATGAACATTGACATCCACGCTATGAGGGGGCATTTTCAAACTTAGCGCACACATCGGATGCTGTCCGATAGTCACCAAGGTACGCGTTGCCGATTCAAGTGCCTGTGTCATCAATTGTGAGCGAACGACCCTCCCGTTGATGAAAAAGAACTGGTGAGAGCGATTGGCTTTTCCAAATTCACCGACTCCAATCAGTCCTGAGATTCGAACACTTCCTTCAGTTTCATCCATAAAGCGCAGTTTTTCTGCTGTTTCACGTCCGTATACAGCCAGTGCAGCATGGCGAATATCACCATCACCAAAGCTTCGATAAATGGTCTTTCCATTGCTAATCAAGCGAATAGAAACCTGAGGATTGCCCAAGATCAAACGAGCAACCATATCAGATACTACTCCGGCTTCGGTAGCTGTTTTTTTCAGAAAAGTACGTCTGACAGGCGCATTAAAAAACAAATCTTTTACAACGATACTTGTCCCTTCCGGACACCCTGCATCACAAACATCCTGAACGCTGCCGCCTTCCACGGAAACTTTTATACCCGAGTCTTTGCTGCGCCGACGGGTCGTCATCGTAATACGAGATACTGCAGCAATCGACGGCAATGCCTCTCCGCGAAATCCAAGCGTAAGAATATCAGATAATTCATCTCCGGAGGAAAGCTTGGAGGTTGCATGATTCTCAAATGCAAGACGTACCTCTTCTGCAGGAATACCGCATCCATTATCGGTAACGCGCAGATAGCTGCATCCGCCATCCTTTATTTCAACAGTAATAGAATTAGCTCCGGCATCCAATGAATTTTCAATAAGCTCTTTGGCAATGGATGCTGGACGCTCCACTACTTCACCCGCAGCGATACGACCAATCGTTTCAGCATCCAATACATGGATCGGCATCCTGTTATATCCTCCTCGCCTTTTCGACCAGCTTGAACAAAGCATTCATGCTGTCTATCGGAGACATTGACATTACATCTATCTTACTGATTTCATCTATCAGTTCCATCGGCTGCAGATCAATCATGCTGATCTGGCGATTATTGTTTTTCTTGCGTTGATCGAGAATACTCTGACCGATATTACCTTCCTGCTCATCCTTCACTTCCAGTCGAGCCATGATTTGACGGGCTCTCATAACCAACGATTCCGGTAGACCTGCCAATGCGGCAACCGATACACCATAGCTGTGGTCAGCACCACCCTTGACTATTTTGCGCAGGAAAATAACTTCATTACCGCGTTCCATTGCTGTAATTCGGTAATTTACAATGCCGTCCATGCGTCCTTCCAATTCGGACAGTTCATGATAATGCGTGGCAAACAGCGTGCGTGCTCCGCATTTCTTGACATTCGCAATGTGCTCAACTGCCGCCCACGCAATAGACAAACCATCGAAAGTACTAGTACCGCGTCCGATCTCATCCAAAATCAGGAGACTTTTAGAAGTGGAAAATTTAAGGATATTGGAAAGTTCGCTCATTTCCACCATAAAGGTGGATTGACCGCCAAACAAATCG
>CAZYQB010000135.1:0-4755 GCA_964649595.1 uncultured Oscillospiraceae bacterium
CAGCCTGCATCCCATAACAACGCAGGAAAAGTTGAAATATGAAGCAGCAGCCGAACTCGGTCTGCTGGAGCGTCTGCTCCGGGTGGGCTGGGGCGGACTGACCGCCGGAGAAACCGGACGCATCGGAGCAGTGGTCGCGCAAAAGCTGCGCCGCGGCTGATACGCTGGGTTATACTTCTTTTTCACAATGCCCTATTCGACCTCAGGCGTGTTCTGTTTTCAGGGCACGCCTGAGCTTCCTTATTCCCCTTTTTACACTACCTTCTTCTCAAGAAAAGAGGCACTCTATGTACGAACAGTTCGCCGGTCTGTATGATCGACTGATGGATGATTTCAACTACTCCGCATGGGCAGACTATTATCTGCAGCTGCTCGCCCATCACGGCGTAAGACCTAAAAGCGCCTATGAATGCGGCTGCGGTACCGGCTCGATGTCGGTAGAATTCGCGCGCAGGCGCATCAAGTTGGTCGCCTCCGATCTGTCGGAGGATATGCTGCGTGCCGCACAGATCAAAGCGCGCAAAAACGGCGTGATGATCCCTTTCGTGCAGCAGGATATGCGCTCGCTTTCCATCCACAAACCGGTCGAAGCGATCTTGTGCTGCTGCGACGGCGTAAATTATCTGACCACACCAGAAGATGTTAAAGCCTTCTTTACCGCTGCGCATAAGGCACTCAAAAGCGGCGGTGCACTCGCATTCGATATTTCCAGCCGCTATAAGCTGCGCGTGAAAATGGGCAGCTCATTCTTCGGCGAAGAGCGCGACGACGTCGCCTATCTCTGGCAGAATCAGTATGACGAAGAAACCGATGTGATCCTCATGGATCTGACCTTCTTCGTCGAGCGCGAGGACGGATTGTATGAGCGCTTCACCGAGCAGCATGAACAGCGCGCGCATACCGCCGAGGAGATCACCGAATGGCTGAGCGAGTGCGGCTTCTCGCAGATCGCCGTGTATGGAGATCAAAACTTTGAAGCGCCTGCAGCGGACTGCCAGCGCATTCACTTCATCGCCAAAAAGCCGTAACACCACTTTCCTACAAATACATCTGAATGAACGGAGATATGAATCATGGATAATACGATCAACATGGACGGCATCCTCAGAATTTCCCTCATGGGCGGTCAGGCACGCGCCTTTCTGATCGACAGCACCCGCATGGTTGCCGAAGCGCAGCGCGTACACAATCTCTCTCGCGTGGCAACCGCCGCACTGGGCAGACTGCTGACCGGCGCATCGATCATGGGCTGTATGCTCAAGGATGAGCGCGACAGCCTGACCATGACCATCAAGGGCGGCGGACCGCTGGGCACGCTCATGGCAGTTTCCCGCGCCGACGGCACGGTCAAGGGCTATGTGGACTATCCCAATGTAGAGATTCCCCTGCGCGCCGACGGCAAGTTGGACGTCGGCACCGCCGTGGGCAAAAACGGACAACTGACCGTCATCAAGGATATGGGGATGCGCGAGCCGTATGTAGGCATGGTCAATCTCAGAAGCGGCGAAATCGGCGAGGACCTCGCCATGTACTTCACCGCCTCCGAGCAGACTCCCTCTCTGGTATCGGTAGGCGTGCTGACCAATAACTCGGTGCTTGCCGCCGGCGGTCTGGTCATTCAGATCATGCCCGGCTGCTCCGAAATCGCGCTCAAATCCATTGAGATGAGCGCTCCGATGTTCATGAACATCAGCCAGACTATTCAGGAGTTCGGTCTGAACGGCGCATATCAGCAGCTGCTATGCCATCTCGAGCCGGAGATCCTCGGCACCGCCCGTCCGCGCTATCTGTGCGACTGCTCCCGTGAACGCTTTGAGCGCGGTCTGATCTCTCTGGGCGCAGAGGAGCTGACTTCCCTGATCGAAGAGGATCACGGCGCAGAGCTGAACTGTCACTTCTGCAACCGCACCTTCCGTTTTACCGAAAAGCAGCTCCGCGACCTGTTGGAGCGCGCCAAGAAGTAAGCCGCCGCATATCGTATCGAAATATATTTCAGGAGGATACCCGTCATGATTAAGTGTATCGATTTTGACGCTCAGTTCGGTCTGTATGTAGAAAAATGGATCGCCGCAAACCGCCATCGCTTCAAGAACATGGATCTGCTGGAAGAAGAGATTCCCGAAGTATACCTGCGCTGGCTCAACACCCCTGCCGACTGGCTTCAGGGACGTACGCCCGGCGAATGGTTCAATCAGTACGACAATGCCGAAGAGCTGGTTGAAATGATGCGCGCCTACCAAAAGCAGCGCATCTCTCTGCCTGATCCTCTGCTGGAGCGCGTGACCGATATGGGCGAAGATGCCGTTCCGCCGCTGATGCAGCTGGTACGCGAGTACAGCAAGGATCGGGCGCTAGCCGTTGCCGCACTCAATCTGCTGGTGGAGCTGGGCAGCAGCGCACCGATGGATATGTGTTTGGAGATCATCGAAAAGTCGGAAGGTCAAAATGAGCTGACCGATATTTCCTGCGAATTGCTCTCTGGTCTGGGCAAAATGGTAGTCGAACCGGTCATCGCTCGCATGAATAACGCCTCCCGCGCAGCAGAAGAAGCTTTTTTGGATGTTTTATGCAACTTTCCGGGCGATGAACGCATCTATAATTATACAGTAACCGCGTTCCTGCGCCGCTATGATCGCCGCGCTCTGTACGCATCCTTCCTGAGCAAGCTTGGCGACACACGCGCCATTGATCCACTCAGCCGCGTACTGAAGATGACCGATCTGACTTATCTTGACTACATCGAGATCGCCAACGCCATTGAAGCGCTCGGCGGTGAGGTCGGCGAAGAGGAGCGTAAATTTGACGGCGATCCGTATTATGAATCGCTCAAGAAGATGAAGTAAGCTCACCGTACCTTATGACTACTTTATGACAGGGGGAATGTTTTTCATGAAATGTACTGCGTGCGGAGAGAATAATGTTATAGGTGCCCGTTTCTGTGCCTTTTGCGGCACAAGGCTTTCCGACGAAACCGCTTCTTCTGCATCTGCTACACCTGCGCGAGAAGCTTCCTCCCTTGAAGCGCCCGTATACATGAGCACCACTGCCGCCCGTGCTACGGCGCATCCTTTGAGCAACAATCCTTATCAGCCCCAACGCGTTCCGGTGATCTCCCGCATTCCGATAAAGCCTATTATTGAGACGATCGCAGAGGAAGAAGCCCGTGCTTCCCAAATGGAAGAAGCCCGTGCTTCAGAAACAAAAAATGGCTCTGCTGATTTTTCCGATGCTGAATCCGTCGAGCCGAGCAATTTAAAGCCGCACAGTTCTGCCGGAATTGAGGAAGAAGCTGCCTGCGACGTAAAACGCCCATTCGATCCTGCACCGGAAACACAAACCGTCGAAGGAACCAAACCGCAGCGCGCGCCCATTCTCAACCACGAAGCAAACGCCCAAGAGCCCGCCGCAGAGGGCGAACACGGCGGCACGCGCGTACACATCAAATCCTCGCCCAAGCGCGTATTCGTATTCGCCGATGAGGATGAATCAGATATCCTGCCGCGCGGCAAAGCATCGAAGCGCAGCCGCTACGATGAGGAAGATGATGAGGATGACTACATCGAAGAATACGACGGCATCCGGGAATTTGATGAAAATCGTGAATTCGATGACCTCGACGACGAGTACGAGGATGAAGAGGAAGAAGATGATGAGCCTTCCGCCGGCCGCATCTTCGTCAGAGTATTTTCGGTACTGACGGTACTTATGCTCATCGCCGGACTTTTGGCATTTACCTACGGCACCTCGATCGGACGCAGACTGCTCGCATCGGCAGGTATGAGCTCCTCTGCAGAGGACTATCTGCTGCTTGCCGACTGGCAGCTCGCGCAGCACAATCTGTCGGATGCTTCCGATTCCTATTACAACGCCTTCAAGCTGGAGCAGGACAATTATCAGCTCTCGCTCACGGTAGGTACCGGCTTTGAAAACGCCGGTGATGATGCCCGCGCCGAAAGTCTCTACTCCTATCTCATCACCGTATACCCGCAGGAGAACGAACCGTATGATCGCCTGATGGCGCTTTTGAATCAGCAGGGACGCACTGCCGAATATGAATCACTGCTGCTCTACCGCGCCGAACAGCAGCCGGGCTATCAGCCGCCTGTTTCGCAGATCAACCAGATTCTCCAGACGCCCACCGCATCCGCCGACAGCGGTGTATATGCCGCGCCCTTCACGCTGACCCTTGATGCCGGCGGTGCAGAGATTCGCTATACCATCGACGGCACTGTTCCCACCGCCTACTCCAAGCTGTACACCGGTCCGATCACCCTTACCCGTGGTTCACATATCGTGCGCGCAATTGCGGTGGTCAACGGTATGATAAGCGCCGAGTGGCAAGGAGAATTCTTTATCTCCTAAAGTGCGTTTGGTTGCTGCCGAATATACATCTCTCTTGAATATATACACGCTCCCTGTCGAGGTCATCCGGCTTCGGCAGGGAATTTTTTCGCTTCCGGCAAAAATGCGGCACCTGAAAAAGCGACTTGAACCCGGAATTTCACGCTTTTTTCTGCTGAAAATCGTGTATTTGTATGCATCGCCTATCCCTCATTTTCCCACCCGTTGCACATCCCGTCTGCCGCCTCGAAGCGCTTTTTATCCGTCTAAAAATGTTTCTCATTTCGACGTGATTTTTGAATTTTTTGATACAATTTTGCGCGGCTTCGTCAAAAAAATCAATTTATTTTCTGATTTCTTGGATACGTTGCACATTTTCAGCAAAAAATATAGCTATTTCTAACCGTGAAATCA
>CAZYQB010000135.1:4765-6096 GCA_964649595.1 uncultured Oscillospiraceae bacterium
ATTGCAACTTGCGCTGAAATGGTATATAATAAAGGATGGCTTAGAGGATGATTTCCCGGGATACCCCCTGCGGACATCCTTGGCGCTGACAAGGTGTTATAAGAAGTTTAAAAAATACATCACGCGGTTGACGTGCATAAATATTCACACTATAATGTATGAATATTCATCAAACAGGAGGTCCCGCAGATGACGAAAGTATTCATTGACGGACGAGAAGGTACCACAGGTCTTAGAATTACCGAGCGCCTGAGTGCGCGAAACGATATTGAGCTACTTCTGATCGACGAGGCGCTGCGCAAGGATATAAATGCACGGCGCGAAATGATCGCCGCATCGGATGTAACATTCCTCTGCCTGCCGGACGCGGCGGCAAAAGAAGCGGTCGCCATGGCAGATACACTGAATAAAAAAGTGCGCATCATCGATGCCTCCACCGCGCACCGCACGCTCCCCACTTGGGCATACGGTTTTGCCGAACTTTCCGCAGATCATCGCAAAGCAATCGAGATCGGTGATCGCATCGCCGTTCCCGGCTGCCACGCCAGCGGCTTCAACGCCCTCGTATATCCCATGGTAAAAAGCGGTCTGATGGCAGCGGATTATCCCGTAACCTGCCATTCGATCACCGGCTATTCCGGCGGCGGCAAAAAAATGATTGCCCAGTATCAGGATGATGCACGCGACAATGAGCTTCAAAGTCCGCGCCAATACGGTCTTACTCAGATGCACAAGCACCTCAAAGAGATGCAGGCAATCCCCTCTCTGACCTTTGCCCCCATCTTCAATCCGATCGTTGCTGACTATTATGCAGGCATGGTCGTGACCGTTCCGGTGTTCACCTCTCTGCTGCGCGGCAAACCCACACTGCACGATATTCATGAAATGTTTGCCGCCCATTATGCAGGTGCAAAAATGGTGCGCGTGCTGCCGCAGACGGATACGCCCGCGTTCCTCGGCGCGAACAATCTTGCCGGACGCGACTGCATGGAAATTCTGATTGCAGGCAATGATGAACGCGTGCTGCTCACCGCCCGTTTTGACAATCTGGGCAAGGGCGCATCGGGCGCAGCAGTCCAATGCATGAACATCGCACTGGGTCTGGATGAAACGACCGGTCTGGTCGTCTGACAAAGCCATTTAATAAGGCGAGTTATTAAGGAGAGTTACATTCGATGAATACGAATATGAAATATATTGAAGGCGGCGTATGCGCCGCAAAAGGCTACAGCGCCTCTGGCGTGCACTGCGGCATCCGCAAGAACAAGACCAAGAAGGATCTGGCACTGATCGTATCCTCCGTCCCGGCTTCCGCAGCAGGCGTATACACC
>CAZYQB010000136.1:0-1845 GCA_964649595.1 uncultured Oscillospiraceae bacterium
TACTACAAGCGGCAGAACGGCACGAAAACGGTGCTGCATTACTGCAAGTTCAGCGCGTATACCGTGCTGTATTCGACGGAGGATGCGGGGATGGAGGACGGATTGTATGCGCATGGCAGATATCCGTTTGAGTTCGACGTGCTTTTTCCGGTGGAAGGCAGTCCGGCAGGGTTTGGATATATCGACATCTGCAAAGATCCGCAGGTGTACATTGATAAGCTGGGCGGCGCGATCCTCAAAAACGCCATGTGGGGCGCAAAGCCGCGGCACTTTGTGAGCGAGAGCGCGCAGATCAACATCGAGCAGTATGCGGATCTCAAGCAGGATTTTGTGTCGGTAGCGGGCAGCATGGACATCAAAAACAGCGTGCAGCCGATTGAAGTGTAGCCGGTGCCTGCGATCTATCAGACGGTGCTGGAGAGCAAGATCAACGAGCTGAAGGAAACATCGGGCAACCGTGATTTCTCGCAGGGCGGTACGACGGCGGGCGTTACAGCTGCCAGTGCGATTGCGGTTTTGCAGGAGGCAGGCAATAAGCTGGGGCGCGACATGATCTCTGAAGGCTATACGGTGTTTGAGAGTGTGTGCGAGCTGGTGATTGAGCTGATCCGGCAGTTTTATACCGAGGAGAGATCCTTCCGCATTACCGGCGCGGACGGCATGGAGCAGTTTGTGCGCTTTGGCAATGCAGGCATTGCACCTCGGATGATGGGCAGCGAATTCGGACGAGATGCAGGCGCCTCGATGCCGATATTCGATCTGAAGATCAGAGCGCAGAAGCGCAGTGCATTTTCCACGCTGGCGCAGAACGAGATGGCGAAGGAGTTCTACGCGGCAGGCTTTTTCGATCCGGCGAGGGCAGAGCAGGCGCTCTCGTGTATTGAGATGATGGACTTTGAGGGCAAGGCGCAGGTGGAGCAGCGTATCCGGGAGAACAGCCTGATGCTGCAGCAGATGCAGATGATGCAAACGCAGATGGCGCAGATGACGCAGATGCTCAACGAGCTGACCGGCGGCAAGCTGGGGGCGATGGATGGAGCAGAGAGCGCGAAAGGCGAACTCCCTCAGTCTGCCTCCGGCAGCCAGCTTCCTCCCCGAGGGAGCCTTACGACGAAGAAGGCGAGTACGACCGAGGAGCTGGCGCAGAGTGCGAAGGACAGAGGACAGCAGATGGTGGGAGGCGCGAGAGTATGACGCAGGTGACGATTGCGATGCGCACGCCGCTTGAGGGACGGGTAGAGATCAAAGGACACTCTCAGCCGCTGGTGTGCGCTGCGATCTCGACATTGACAGGCGCAGTGCTTAATGTGCTTGAGGATGCGGCGCAGAATGTGATATATGAAAGCGGCAATGTGTGTTTTGATGCGAGAATGACGGACTCGGTGCAGATGGGGGCGTTTGAGGTGCTGTGCACGGCATTTGAGATGATTTCTTCTGCATTTCCTGCAGAGATGGGGGTGACGATGGTCACGCCTGATGATGTATGCTCATATTAGCCCCAGATGCCGTGAGGCGGGGCATCGCGCCGAGCGAGAAAAAGGGCATCGCGCCGAGCGAGACAATAGACACGCGGGAGAGACCGCAGGAGGTGGACTATGTGGTATGAACTGGTGATTGACTTGTTTGATGAAGGATCCGCAGCAGGCGGCGCATCTGGAGGCGCGACGGCAGGAGCAGAGGCAAGCGGGGCAAACCAAGACGCAGCGGCACAGAGCACAGCTCAGAGCGAGAATACTCAGCCGATTGACCGTGCGGCGGAGTTTGAGGCGCTGATTAATGATGAGCGCTATCGCGGCGAGTATGAAAAGCGCGGCCTCGTGATGCAGCTGCATCTGGGTCCCGTGC
>CAZYQB010000136.1:1855-6060 GCA_964649595.1 uncultured Oscillospiraceae bacterium
TTGACCGCAGATTTCGCGAAACGGACAAGCTCAAGAAGCAGGCGGAAGGCTCGAAAGCGCTGATGGAGCTGCTGGCGGGCAAGTACGGCGTAAGCGCCGATGATGCGGACGCACTGCTGAAGGCGGCAGAGGCGGATGAGAGCTACTATGAGGCGGAGGCAGCCGAGAAGGGGCTTACCGTGGAGCAGCTTAAATACACCAAGCGGCTGGAGAGAGAAAACGCCAGTCTGAAGGCAGCGCGTGAGGAGCGCGAGAGGCAGGAGCGCAACAGTCAGCTTCATGCGCGATGGATGCAGCAGACGGAGGATGCCAAGAAGGTTTATCCGGGGCTGGATTTTGCGAAGGAAGCGCAGGATCAGAATTTCTCGCGGCTGCTGTCGGTGGGCATCGACGTGAAAACAGCCTATGAGGTGTGCCACCATGACGAGATCATGTCCGGCGGTATGCAGTATGCTGCCAAGCGCGCACAGCAGCAGACGATGGACAACATCAGAGCACGCGGTATGAGACCGCAGGAGGGCGCTTTGGGAGCGAGTCCTGCAGGCAATCCGAAGGCGGACGTAAGCAAGCTGACGAAAGAGCAGCGTGCAGAGTATGCCAGACGTGCAATGCGCGGAGAGCGCATCACATTCAGAGAATAAAAAGGGGGAGTGAAAAAATGACGATTTCTTTTGAGGGAAAGAAGAGAGGGTATAGATATCCGTTGATCGTCAATCTGTTTACCAATACCAACGTAACTACGGCGGCATCGGAAGGCAACAATCTGTCTGCAGAGATGAAGGACTACTATTCGGGGCTGATCATCGATATGGCAGAACCGGAATTGGTGCATGATCGCTTTGCAGAAAAGTATCCGATTCCCAAGAACAACGGCAAGACGATCACATTTCACAAGTTTACCCCGCCGAGCAAGATCACTCAGCCGCTGACCGAAGGTGTTACTCCGGAAGGTCAGAAGGCAGATGTTACCGAGCTGCGAGCGATGGTTGCGCAGTACGGCGGTTACTATGAAACAAGCGATATGCTGGATCTGACGGCGGTCGATCCGATGATTACCAGATTGACCGAGCAGTGCGGCGCTCAGGCAGGCAAATCGCTGGATGGGATCACGCGCGAGGTACTGGTGGGCGGCACAAACGTGATGTATGCACCCAAGGCAGACGGCACGGCGGTGACATCGAGAAGTGCGGTGGACAGCAGCTGCCTGCTGACAGCTAAGCAGATCAAGAAGGCGGCAATGCTGCTTAAAAGGCAGAATGCGCTGACGTTTGAGGGGCAGGCGTATGTGGCGATCCTTCATCCGGACGTTGCATATGACCTGATGAACGATGGGAGCTGGATCGATGTACACAAGTATATGGATGCTACCAAGATTTACGACGGCGAGCTGGGCAAGCTCGGCGGCGTGCGATTTGTGGAGAGCACCGAAGCGAAAATCTTTACCGGAGCCGGAGCATCGGGTGCGAATGTATACGCAACGATGGTGCTGGGCAAGCGCGCCTATGCTACCACGGAGATCAGCGGCGGTGGTCTGAAACATATATTCAAGCCTCTGGGTTCTGCCGGTTCGGCGGATCCGCTGGATCAGCGCGCGACTGTGGGCTGGAAGGCAACCAAGACTGCGGAGCGACTGGTTGAGCAGTACATGATCCGCATTGAAAGCGGCGCAAGCGAAGGCGCAACCGCAATTGCCAACTAAGCGGCAGCATAAGACGATTGCAGGGAGGTTAAGCAGTTATGGCGGAAAATGCTGAAGTAAAGAAGCCCGGAGTGAGGAAGGTCAAGATTCGCCTGTTCAAGGACAATGACAAGTATAAAGCTCCGGTGTTCGTGTCGGTGAATGGTGAAAGCTATCTGATTCAGCGCGGCGTAGAGGTAGAAGTGCCTGTTTATGTGGCGGAGGTCATCGACAACAGTGCGCACCAAGATGCAGCGGCACTTGCGTATATGGAGATTCTGCAGAAGGATGCAGAGGCGGATGCACTGAATTAAAGGGCATCGCGCCGAGCGAGAAAAGGGCATCGCGCCGAGCGAGACAATAAACAGAAGATGAAAAAGGAGGCGCAGGGCGGAGGAATCTGCTCTGCGCTTTTTGCAATATTTCGGGAAGGAGGATGGCGTGTGAAAATATGTGAGGCAATCGCCATCTGCGACCGCCAGAAGCCCAATGGTTATGAGTACAGCGACAAGGTGCATTGGCTGGATATGCTGGATCGAAGGATATTCCGGGAGATCATCATACGGCATGAGGGCGGCGCGCAGTCATTTGGAGGGTATGCGCCGGATGTAGACGGAGATCAGGAACTGCTGGCGGAAGACGCATATGCGGATATGTATGTAAAGTGGCTGATGGCGCAGATCGACTTCGCCAATGCGGAGATGCAGAGATATAACAACTCGGCGGCAATGTTCAACTCGCTGTATGAGGAGTTTTCGGCGGCATATACGCGAGAGCATATGCCCGTGCAGAAAGCGTATATCAAGGGGACGAGGGGGCGAAGAGGTTATGAAGCTTCCGTACCTTTCTGAGGTCTCGAAGAGCCGGGACTATCAGATCCAGTTCAAGGGATACAACCACAATCTGTATGTGGATGAGACGCAGTTTTTCGATACGCAGAATCTGTGCGCGACCAACTATCCGGTGATGTCGCCCAGGGCGGCACGAGGCGTGGTGTGTGAGCTTTCAAATCCGCAGGGAATGTATTCGCACAACCGGCTGTGTTGGGTAGATGACGGGCAGTTTTACTATGACGGCGTGCAGTATGGTCAGAAGCTCAGCGAGAGCGACAAGCAGTTTGTAGGGATGGGTGCGTATGTGATTATCTTCCCGGACGCGATGCGGTTCAACACGGTCACAAAGGAGTGGGACAGTCTCGCGAGCGAGTGGACGACGGAGGGCGAGGTCAGCATCAGTCTGTGTAAAGCGGATGGCAGCGACTATGGAAACGTGACAGTATCCGAGGAAGCGCCGGAGAATGCTCAAAGCGGCGAATACTGGCTGGATACGAGCAACGAGCGCCATGTGCTGCGAATCTACTCAAACGGCGCGTGGGTGAGCATAGCGACGACGTATGTACGCATCGAGGCGACGGGCATCGGCAGTGCGTTTGCTGTTGGAGATACGGTAGAGATCGAGGGCTGCACGACGGAGAGCATCAACGGCGCACATACCATTACGGCGCGGACGGATGACGGCATTACGGTAAGCGGCATAATCGACAAGGTATCGACGCAGACGGGCGGGCTGAACGTGAAGCGCAGCATTCCACAGATGGATTTCGTATGCGAGTTGAACAACCGCATCTGGGGCTGCTCGAATGAGAAACACGAGATATATGCCTGCAAGCTGGGCGACGCGACCAACTGGTACTGCTACGACGGCTTGGCATCGGACAGTTATGCGGCGACGGTGGGCAGCGCAGGGGACTTCACGGGATGCTGTTCATTTGGCGGGCAGGTGCTGTTTTTCAAGGAGGATGTGCTGCACAAGGTGATGGGTACGAAGCCCAGCAATTTTCAGATCACCGATTCGCCCATCCGGGGCGTGCAGAAGGGCAGCGGAAAAAGCCTTGTGATTGTCAACGAGACGCTGTTTTACAAGAGCTGGGAGAGCATCTGTGCGTATGACGGCGGCACGCCGATGGATGTGAGCGATGCACTGGGTACGCTGCGGTATACAGATGCGGCGGCAGGTATCCAGGGGGACAGGTACTATATTTCCATGCGCGATGAGCACGGCGTATGGCAGATGTTCGTGTTTGACGAGGCGAAAGGATTGTGGTATAGGGAGGACAGCACGCACGCTTCAGCGTTTGCGGCGCTGGGCGGACAGCTGTATTTTATCGATGCCGACAATGCCGAAATGATTGCGGTGTGTGGTATGGCGGAAACGGGAGCGCAGATTGAAGATGCGATTGAGTGGTATGCGGAAACCGGGGACATGCTGGTGAATCTGCCGGACAATAAGTATGTAAGCCGCATCCAGATCAGGGCAGGGGTTGAAAAGGGCAGCACTATTAAAGTGGAGGTGCAATACGACTCAAGCGGCGAGTGGGTGACCATATTGGAGCGTGGATACAGTCGAAAGGCGAGCTTTACCATGCCGATCATACCGATGCGCTGCGATCATATGCGGCTGCGGATATCCGGCAGAGGGCGCAGCTGCGTATATGCATTGAGTAAGGAAGTGGAGTCGGGGAGTGAGT
>CAZYQB010000137.1:0-6059 GCA_964649595.1 uncultured Oscillospiraceae bacterium
CGAACAGTGCTTCCTTGTCCTCCTGCATATCCTTGTTATATGCAAGGGGCAGTCCCTTCATCGCTGTCAGCAAGGCAAACAGGTCGCCGTACACTCTGCCCGTCTTGCCGCGGATCAGCTCGGCAACGTCAGGATTCTTCTTCTGCGGCATGATGGAAGAGCCGGTAGCAAAGCCGTCATCCATCTCAACAAATCTGAACTCGCTGCTCGACCAGAGAATCAACTCCTCGCACATACGCGACAGATGCATCATCGAGATCGACGCCGCCGACATATACTCAAGTATGAAATCTCTGTCCGCCACGCCGTCAAGCGAGTTTTCGGTGATGGCGGCAAAGCCCAGAAGCTGAGCCACGCGCTCACGGTTGAGTGGATAAGTAGTGCCTGCCAGCGCACCCGAGCCAAGCGGCATGACGTTAGTGCGCTCGTAGGCGTCATCAAGGCGCTGATAGTCGCGCTTCAGCATCTGGAACCACGCCATTACATGATGAGAGAGCGTAATAGGCTGCGCACGCTGCAGGTGCGTATAGCCCGGCATGACGGTGTGCAGATGCGCCTTTGCGATATTCAGCAAAGTAGTCATCATGTCCTTCAGGAGGTCTTTTGTCTGAATGATCGCTTCCTTAGTGTAAATGCGTCCGTCCAGCGCCACCTGATCGTTGCGGCTTCTGCCGGTGTGCAGACGCTTGCCCGCATCGCCGATGCGCGAAATAAGAATGGATTCCACGTTCATGTGGATATCCTCGGCTTCCTGAGAAAACTGGATTTTACCGGCTTCTACGTCGGCAAGGATTCCTTTGAGCCCTTCCACAATTTTGGCGGCGTCCTCTGCGGGAATGATGCCCTCCTCGCCCAGCATGGTCGCATGAGCGATCGAGCCGGTAATGTCCTGACGCGCCAAACGCTTATCGAAGGAAATGGAGGAATGGAAATCGTCCACCATGCTGTCGGTCGCTTTTTCAAACCGTCCGCCCCAGAGTTTCATACACGCATCCTCCTTATCATCAGCACAGCCTCCCTTTATTCAAGGGAGGCTGCCTTGGAAAAAATCTCACCTTTATTGAGCGATTCTGCAGTTATTATCAGATGCCCGCCTTCTGCTTCATCATCGCCTGAACCTTGAGGGGCAGACCGAAGAGATTGATGAATCCTCCTGCATCCTTGTGGTCATACAGCTCGCCGGAATCGCCGAAGGTGGCGATATCTTCCATGTACAGGCTGTAGGGAGACTTGACGCCTGCCGGAATGACGTTGCCCTTGTAGAGCTTTACGCGGACGGTGCCGGTGACGTTCTGCTGAGTGGAAGTACAGAATGCGGTCATGGCTTCGCGCAGGGGAGTATACCACATTCCGTCGTAGACCAACTCGGAGAAGCGGATCGCCATCTGATCCTTGTAATGCGCGGTGGCGCGGTCGAGGGTGATGGTTTCCAACAGCTGATGGGTGGTGTAGAGGATGGTACCGGCGGGATTTTCGTAAACGCCGCGGCTCTTCATGCCGACCAAACGGTTTTCAACCAGATCGTTGATGCCCACGCCGTGCTTTGCGCCCAGCTCGTTGAGCTTTTCGATGATCTCGATGGGACCGTATGCGGTGCCGTTGACTGCTACGGGCACACCCTTTTCGTAATCGACGGTAATGTATTCAGGCGCATCGGGTGCTTCTTCGGGAGTCTTGCAGATCAGGCACAGGTCTGCCGGCGGCTCGTTCCACGGATCTTCCAGCTCGCAGCCTTCATGGCTGAGGTGCCACAGGTTTCTGTCCATGGAGTAGGGACGCTTCTTGTTCAGCGGAACATCCAGACCGCGTGCTTCGGCATATTCGATTTCCTCTTCGCGGGTCTTGATATCCCAGATACGCCACGGGGCGATGATCTTCATATCGGGAGCCAGCGCCTTGATGGTCAGCTCAAAGCGGACCTGATCGTTGCCCTTGCCGGTCGCGCCGTGGCAGATGGCAACTGCGCCTTCAGCCTTTGCAATCTCGACCAGACGCTTGGCAATAACGGGACGGGCAAAGCTGGTACCCAGCAGATACTTCTGCTCATAAACGGCACCCATCTGCAGGGTGGGCCAGATGCAATCTACAACGAACTCCTCGCGAACGTCCTCGATGTAGATCTTGCTTGCGCCGGACTTGATCGCCTTTTCGTTGAGGGGAGAAAGTTCCTCGCCCTGACCTACGTCAACCGCAACAGCGATGACATCATAATCATAGTTTTCCTTCAGCCACGGAATGATAACAGTAGTATCCAGACCGCCGGAATACGCGAGAATAACCTTTTCCTTTGCAGTGTTTGCCATTTTGATTTGCCTCCATCTGTCTTTCTATCTTTTAAAAAATTGCTTTTGATCTTTGCCGCTTCAACCCTTTGTTGTCTCAGCAACTGTCCCATATTATAGACCCCTTTGCATAAAAATGCAATATATTCAAGTGTTAATTAACTGTTATCTATCGTCAAAATTCCCTGTTGCAACATTGCGCAGCATCTGATATAATGATTTTGTGAAAAAATCGCTACCTCTAAATATCCATAAAAGCTGCGTTTCTGGCGCACTTTTAATGAAATCCGCCGATCCAGAACGGCTTTTATCAAAATTTGTTCAGATATTTCCGGCATTATTTTCTTTTATGCAAAATCGATGCATATATGCACTCCATTCAGACTTTATGCAGAATATACACAGCATCACGGAAAGGATGACTTCTATGATCCGGATACTCATGACCGGCTTTGAACCTTTTGGCGGACAACAAATCAATCCCTCATGGCAGGCGGTACAGTTGGTCACCGCACCCGAAGGCGTCGAGCTTTTGAAACGCGAGCTGCCGGTGCGCTGGGGCGACACCGCCGATACGCTTGCCGCACTCCTTAAAAACCTTCAGCCCGACGCAGTCATACTGACCGGACAGGCAGGCGGCGCGGAGCGCATCCGCATCGAGCGAGTGGGCATCAACCTCAGAGACAGCGGCGCCGCCGACAACGCAGGCGTTGTGATCCGCGACAGACCGATCTTTGACGGCGCACCGACGGCATACCTTTCCACCTTCGCATACAAAGAAATTCTCGCTGCCGTGACGGGCGCAGGACTTCCCGCAGCGTTTTCATATTCGGCAGGCGCATATCTGTGCAATGAAGCGCTGTATACCGCCCTTCACTCTCTGCCGCAGGCAAAGGCAGGCTTTATTCACCTGCCCTATCTGCCCGAGCAGACAAGCACCAAGTTTTCTCTGCCGCTTGCAAAACAGGCTCAGGCACTTCAGCTTGCGCTGAATGCCCAGATCGAAGCAATGAAGGGAATTACATCAAACGATGTATACGGAGAATTCGATAAATTGACCGACTGACCGCACTTTGCGGCGAAGGAGAGTGCACTTTCATGAAAAGCCGCATCGTCCGAAAAGACCACATTCACCTGATCGAGATCAATTCCGAGATCCATCCGCTGTACGGCTATATGTCTTATCAGCCGGAAAAAGCCTGCTATGAAGCCTTCCGCGCAGCCGGTGTACGGCTGTTTTTCGCACCGGTATACGCGGGTGACCGAGGCATTAACCAGCAAAGCGGCATCCGTCCGTTTATGCCCGGCTTCTGGCTGGGCTATGACAAATACGACTTCACTCCCGTAGAAAAGGTATTCCACCGCGTTCTGGGCGGATGCAGACCGGGAGAAGCATATCTCATTCCCCGCCTGATGGTCGAACCGCCGTCGTGGTGGGAGCAGGAAAACCCGGACGAGCTGTGCCGCGATGCACAGGGCACACCCGTACACCACTCCTACTGCTCAGAAAAATGGTTTGCCGACACGCGGCGCATGATGCTCGCTTTCCGCGACTGGATCAATGACAGCGGCTGGGGCGAGTACGTTGCCGGATGGCACATCGCCTGCGGCAATACCGAGGAATTTCTGCGCCCTCAGCTGCACCCGTTTCAATACACCGATTACTCTCCATGCGCACTGAAAGCATTTACGGAATGGCTGAAATCGACTTACAGCTCCATCGGACAGCTCAACGCCTCTTGGAAAACAAATTATGCCAACTGGCATGAGATCCGCATGGCATCGCCTGCGCAGCGGCTGTTCGCCCAAAGAGGCGATCTGCGCAACGTACAGACCGAGCGCCGGGCAATCGACACCTACCGTTTCCTCAACGAAACCAACGCTCGCGCAGCGGTGCGGCTATGCGAAACCGCCAAGGAAGTCACCGAATACGAGATTGTGATCGGAGCATTTTTCGGCTATGCCTATTGCCGCGCAGACATCGGTCATGCGGCGGCAGACATCATATATCAAAGCGATGCCGTGGATTTTCTGGCAAGTCCCTATACCTACACCGAAGGGCGCAGACCGGGCACCGATCTGAGCTTTCCCGGCTGCATAGACTCTTCCATGCTGCATGAAAAGCCGTGGTTCATGGAAGCAGACATCCGCCCCTGCCTGAGTCGTCCCATCAGCGAATGTATGCCCTTTGCCGATCCTCCGGTCAGCCGTGCCTATGATGCTCCCCTGTGGACAGGTCCCGACACAGTCGCCGCCTCACTTCACCAGATGAAAAAGGCATTTGCCAAAAACCTGACCCACAATACCGCCATGTGGTGGTTCGATATGTGGGGCGGCTGGTACGACAGCAGGGAGTTCATGCGCTTTCACGCGCAGGCTGCAGATATCTATCGTCGGCACGCGCTGGGCGGCGGAAGTCGATGTGCCGCCCCCGCCGCAGTGTTTATGGATGATTCCATTATGTGCAAGTGCGCCGCCGGAACCGATCTGGGCGACATCGTGATTCACGAGCTGTCTCAGCAGCTCGGACGGATGGGAACACCGCATCACCGCTACACCATGGCGGATTTTGCACACGTCGATCCGGACAAATACCGGGTGTGCATTTTCGTCACGCCTTGCCGCTGGACGCAGGAGACGCTCTGCGCACTTGAAAAATGGAAGTGTGACGGACGTATGCTGGCATTTCTGGGACCGGTGGACAGCAGCACGGCAAGCGGCATCGCGCAGATATTCGAGGATGCACTCGAACCGCTTCCCGCCCTCGCCGAAAGGAACAGCGCACCCCGCGTGCCCGTCATCCGTTATATGCCCGAGAACAGCGACATCGTAATGAATACTGCTTTGGACGGACGCGCCTCAGCGGTGCTTCGGTGTACGCCGGAATACAGTGTGTATGCAGATATCTCGCTTGCTCCTTCCTCCGGTCTGCTCCGCACGCTGATATGCGCTGCGGGCGGACAGGTGTACACCTTCAATTCAGACATCGCCTATGCAAGCGACAAGTTTATCGGTATTCATGCCGCCTCCGACGGCATCAAGCGAATCTGCTATCCATACAGGGCAAGACTTGAGGACGTATTTACAGGAGAGATTCTGCCAGGAAATGAGACATTTGTGGATGTGCGCATGAAAACAGGCGAAACCCTTCTGCTGGCGATCCGCAAAATATGACCCTCCTCTGCGCTCCAAAAAACAGTGCTCCGGCTCCAATCTGCAGGAATTGTAAATTCAAGCTTCATATTCTGAAAAATCCATATTGACAACACGTTCTTCATCATATAAAATAACGACATCATTTTATATGCCATTCTCCAAAACAGGGAATGTAGATCGAATTGCAGCAAGGTAGGAGGCGTATTTACTATGTCCTATGTAAGTGAAGTATTGGCGGATCTGGTCCGTCGCAATCCCGGTGAAGCGGTATTCCATCAGGCGGCAAAAGAAGTTCTTGAGTCTCTCGAGCCGGTCATCGAAGCAAATCCCGTCTATCAGAAGAACGGTCTCTTGGAGCGTCTGGTAGAGCCGGAGCGCGCCATTTTATTCCGCGTACCTTGGGTAGACGATCAGGGCAAGGTACAGGTCAATAAGGGCTATCGCGTTCAGTTCAACAACGCCATCGGTCCGTACAAGGGCGGCATCCGTTTCCATCCCTCTGTAAATCTGGGCGTCATCAAATTCCTGGGCTTCGAGCAGATCTTCAAGAACAGCCTGACCGGACTGCCCATCGGCGGCGGCAAGGGCGGCAGCGACTTCGACCCCAAGGGCAAGAGCGAC
>CAZYQB010000138.1:0-6057 GCA_964649595.1 uncultured Oscillospiraceae bacterium
GCCTCCCGTCACGGCATGACCTGTCTGCTGCATGAGAAGCCCTTTGCCGGCGTAAACGGCAGCGGTAAGCACAACAACTGGTCCATGTCCACCGATACCGGCGACAACCTGCTGCGCCCCGGCTCCAACCCCAAGGATAACGCCCAGTTCCTGCTGTTCCTCTCTGCCATCATCAAGGCAGTGGACGAGCATCAGGATCTGCTGAGAATCTCGGTTTCCAGCGCCGGAAACGATCATCGATTGGGCGCTCACGAAGCACCGCCTGCCATCATGTCCATCTTTCTGGGCGATGATCTGACCGCGGTACTCGACTCCATCGAAGCGGATACCGACTACAATCAGGTCACCAAGACCTCCATGGGCATCGGCGTAGACGTTATGCCGCGCATTCCCAAGGATACCACCGACCGCAACCGCACCTCCCCCTTTGCCTTTACCGGCAACAAGTTCGAATTCCGTTCTCTGGGCAGCTCCTTCTCGGTAGCCGGTCCCAACATCATCCTCAACACCATCGTAGCAGATGTACTCAAGGATTTTGCCGATGAGCTGGAGCAGGCCGAGGACTTCCATACCGCGCTCAACCGCCTGATCCGCCGCACCATCCGCCGCCACAAGCGCATCATCTTCAACGGCAACGGCTACTCTCAGGAGTGGGTCGAGGAAGCAGAACGCCGCGGTCTGAAGAATTACGCCACTACCATCGACGCACTGCCCCACTACACCGACCAGAAGAATCTGGATCTGTTCATGCGCCACGGTGTATTTACGCCCACCGAGGTCCATTCGCGTCAGGAGATCATGCTGGAAAACTACAGCAAGGTCATCCGCATCGAAGCGCTTACCATGATCGACATGGTAAACCAAGACATTCTGCCCGCGATCATGAGCTATGTCTCCTTCCTGACCGACTCCGCACTCAAAAAAGTGAAGTTGGGCATCCGTTCCAATATTGAAAAGTCGCTTGCCGAAAAGCTGAGCGACAAGTGTGAACGCATTTTGGAGCTGTTTGAGGCGCTTCAGAACGCAGTAGAAGGCGCCCACAACATTGAGGGAAGCGAAGCGCTCGCCCTCTACTACCGTGACAAGGTGTTCGCTGCCATGCAGGCACTGCGCATCGTGGTTGATGAAGCCGAGCTGATGGTACCTGTTTCCTACTGGCCCTATCCCTCCTACGGCAATCTGCTCTTTGACGTGCGCTGATATACTTTCGCATACACAAAAATATCCGCGCTGCACTCATGACCGTTCAATCAGGTCACGAATGCAGCGCGGTTTGCATATATTTACGGTTTTAGCGCATCAGCGGCTGCTTTTAAAGCGCTGAAACAGGCTCTTTGTGAGCATATTCCCCTGCACTGCCGGTTCACTTTTTTTACAGGCAGGAACAACTTTAAACGTCGGCTCCGGCAGACAGCGGATGTCATCGGTTACATAAACCGCGAAGCTGAGCTTCATATCCGCAATCCTCTGCACAATATCCTGCGCCGTTTCGCTCTCCTCTGCCACCAGATAGATCACTGCCTCTTCCGACCGACGGGCAAGCAGTATCTCATATCGGCTCAGTTTATCGAGCATCTGATCGATCCAGTTTTTACGCACCGCCTCCAAATAGCATCGCGTGCCGTCAACGCGCATACTGTGCCGCGGACGTATGCGAACCTGCGCATCGTCATCCCTCAGAAACGGATGATTGTCCACCTCCTGCGCCGTCGGGAAGCTGTGCCACAGACCGATCAGCAGCTGATTGGATGCCAGACGCATTTTGATATTGGAGGCATCGCTCTCCATAAAATCCTTCGCGCCGAAATTGCAGGGATTTCTTCCGCTGAAGGCTCTGAAGTTTAACGACGGATGCAACACACGCGTGAGCAGATTGCCCTCATCGCTCTGAAAACGCAGCACACCGATCACGTCATGCTTGACCAATCGATCAACGATCCCCTTGATCTCGCGCTCGGAGAGCAGCGTACCGTCTTTCAGATAGAGATATCTGCGCAGCTGCCATGCGCTGGAATACTTGAGTGCTTCCACCGCATTTGCTACCTTTATATGTCTCTCACCCAGATAGCCCATGCGCGCCTCAAAATAAATATCCTGCACGCGCGACGGACGGCGCACCTCTCTAACTACCCGTTCATTAGCATAGGTGGAAAACGGCGATCTCACCGCATTGACCGAAAAATCAAGTTCCTCTGCCTTTTCACCCGACACGCTTTCAGCTTCCTGCTGCGGACGTTTCAGGCGGATCCTCTCTTCAAAGTCACTCAATTCGATATATTGATCCAGCTGTTCTGCCGGTATATTCCATGCGGCATAGTCAAAGGAGGCATTGCTTCGACTGAGCTTTTCGAGCATCTGAACCTTGATGCGGTGCTGCTCCCGATCGATCCGGCGCACGCGCAGCTTTACCCGATCACCCGGATAGACCCGGCAGTAGGCAGTTGCCAGCACACTGACATTGGGTGCCAGCATTACCGCTGCAGCACCCTCCGGCATAATATGCACCACGACCCCTTCAACGATCATTCCGTCGGTCAGCTCCAGTCGCTTCACCGAGTATTCAAAATCGCCGAATGCCGGTTTTGACGACAGGTTCAAATATCCTCGTTCATCGATCCCGGTAATCACTACGGTCAGCTCACGGGGCAGCTCGATATCCCGAAAGGAATACAGCCGGCACAGGCTGAACATACTGACGTGCAGCGCACCATTTACACCCTGCGCCAATTGGTAAAATGCCAGTTTTCCGTCCGGAGTAGTAGAAATGAATTTGCCCGAATAGACATTTCTCCTCTTTTCCCGAAACGCCTCACATATCTTCTGATATTCCATCTCTTCAAATGCCCGCGCCGACAGACATATCCTGCCGTCCGTTCTTCCTTTTCCTTCTTCTGTAGATCCCCGCTTTGCTTCAACTTCTTCATCTGCGGCTTGACCCGATCCGGTCTTTTCCGCAAACAATCTGCCATCCTCCGAAACTGCCTGCATCGCTTCTTTGTGTTCAAACTCCATACTTCGCATCATCCCTTCACCGAGGAAACATATGCTGCTTCCATACGTTCCGCAGCAAAGCAATCGCCCTGTATATTTGTTTATTTTATCAGAACATTCCGTGAACTTCAAGCCCTTTCCGCCCATTTATGACACAGCAAATGTGTGTTTATCAAGTGTGTCCAGGTTGTGCTTTTCAGCTTCCAAATATAAAGGCGGCGAAACTCCCCTCCGTTTTTCGCCGCCCTGCATCGTTCTGTCTTAAATATGTCTATTCCTATAGATGCTCCAGCGTCTGATCACCCGCGAAGGCTTCTTCCTCACCGTATCGCTTGAGCGTAAAGCTGAATTCACTGCCCTTTCCTTTTTCGCTGGTCACAAAGATCTCCTCTCCCATCCACTTGAGCATTTCTCTGGCAATGGACAGACCCAGACCGGAGCCGTTTGAGCCGGTGCGCGATTTATCTACCTTATAAAACCGATCAAACACATATGGCAGATCTTCTTCGGAAATTCCGATTCCGGTATCGCGCACCGACAGCACTACATGATTTTCATTCCAGCGCACATTCAGGAATATCTCACCGCCCTCAGGCGTATACTTCATGGCATTATCCAGCAGGATCACAAGCACCTGCTCGACTCGGTCCGCATTGGAAAACACGCGCGGACAGGTCGTCGGATCAAACATGAGGTTGAAATGACGTCCCTTGTCCTCCGCTGCCGCGCTGTACTTTTCGGCGAGATCCACGATCAGATCATCCAGTGGCACGATCTCCTTGTCGATCGATATTTTACCGCTTTGCAGTCTGGACAGCTCCATAAGATCATCGATCAAACGCGACAACCGCATGACCTCGCGCAATATGATATCGTAATAGCGTACCCGCGCCTCCTCGCTGCGGATCATGCCATCCCTAAGCGGCTCGATCAGCGCGCGCATCGCCGTCAGCGGCGTGCGCAGTTCGTGAGAAACATTGGCAACATAGTCGCGGCGCGTGCGCTCCAGTCGCTCACTTTCGGTAATATCAGAAAATAGTCCCACTGCGCCTGCCACTTCACCATTCTCACCTGCAAATGGAGAGATGTTGCAGCGGATCAACCGACCGCCCACATCGATATCCCGAAGCACAATGCGGTTCTCCTTGATCGCCTCATCAAAATCCGTCCATACACATTCATACAGCAGCAGCTTTTCCCGTTCGATCTCTTGGCTGATATATTCGCAGTTGAACAGGGCGGAAACTGCCGGATTGTGATGCGTCACCTTTCCAATCGAATTGACGCTGATAAAGCCCTCGCTCAGACCGTCGAGCGACTGGCGGAGACGGTTTCTCTCCAGCGTCAGATCACCTATGGTTCGACTCAGTTCCCGTGCAAGGTGATTGAGCGACTCGGCAAGCTGCCCGACCTCGCCCTTCTGGTTAGCATCGGCGCGCACCGTGTAATTACCCGATGCCATATTTCTGGCAACGTCGCGCATCTGTCGAAGCGGCTGAACCACTCTGCCCATAAACAGCGCCACCACCAGCGCTCCCAATGGAATGACGATCAGCATGACCAGCAGCAGTACTCTTTCGAGGCTTGCCAGCGCCGCCAGCGCTTCATACATGGGCAAAAACAACACGATACCGCCCACCTGAACGCCGTCAAGCATCACCGGTACACCCACTCCTACGATCATCACCTGAGAAAACATCGTCTCTCCAACCGTTGTGACCTCTTCTCCCCTGAGCACAGGCTCCACAAACTGAGTAAATCCGTATACATAGCCCATGTTTTCCGAGTCGCTGGTCAGTATGATCTCACCCTTCATATTCAGCAGTGCAAAGTCCGCACCGAGCATCGCCTGATCGATCTCGCCGATCATCTGCCGCAGTCTGTATGCCTCCTCGTCCTCTTTCATACATTTGGCAACCAGCTCACTGAATGCGTATGCCTTGGGCTTGAGTTCGCTGAATTTGACCTCCGTGAACATCTCCTGAGAAATGCTGTTATACAGCAATGTAATCAGTATCGCCATAGAGAGCAACGATATAACCACGACAGACAGCGTCCGTCTCAGCAGCACGCTGTCCTTGATCACCTTTATGACCCTCATTTTTCCTCTCACCTGTCATATTCAAAAGCGCACACCACATACGGCTCGCAGCCGCTTTGCCGATGTGCGCCTTTTCATCTCATAAATCAGCTATGCTTTATTCGACTTCTCTGGTGTTGACCTCGAACTTATAGCCTACGCCATACACCGTCTTGAGCGACCACGGCACGCCGCTTTGAGGCAGCTTCTGACGGATGCGCTTGATATGCGTATCCACCGTGCGGGTATCGCCGAAGAAATCATATCCCCAAACGTGAGAAAGGATCTGTTCGCGGCTGAACACCTGACCCGCACGCGCCGCCAGCATATGCAGAATCTCAACTTCCTTGGGCGTGCATGGGATCACCTTATCGCCCGATTTGACCTGATAGTTGCTCAAATTGATCTCAAGCTGCGGAAAGCGAATAATATTCTCATCCTGATGAGCAGGCTCCGCAAAGCGGCGCAGAACCGCCTTGATGCGCGCGAGAACTTCTCGCGGGCTGAAAGGCTTTACGATGTAGTCATCTGCTCCCAGTTCCAGACCGAGAATACGATCGATCTCTTCACTCTTTGCCGTAAGCATAATGATCGGCAGCGTTTTGCTAAGCCGAATGGTACGGCACACGTCAATGCCGGACATCTTGGGCATCATCAGATCAAGGATCATCAGATCGGGCTGTCTTTCCTCCACCATTTTGAGCGCCTGTTCGCCGTCATAGGCAGAAATATGCTCATAGCCCTCCGCATCCAGATAGATGCCGAGCGACTCATGAACCACCGGATCATCATCCGAAATCAAAATAAGCGGACATTGTATCATAATATATTCACCTCACCAATCTTTTCATTTCCTATTATAGCCTTTTTTTCGCGATACGGCAACCACAAATCAAAGATGCCATAATGTTTTCAACTTTTCCACTCTCGCTCATACCGATTTGCCATTTTCCGCATTGAACTATGTCTCTGCACAAAATAAAGTA
>CAZYQB010000139.1:0-6023 GCA_964649595.1 uncultured Oscillospiraceae bacterium
CTCATGACATTTCAGACACAAATATGTATCTTTCAACCAATTTGCATTGATCTGCCGACCATAAAACTCTATAATAAAACCATCGAATTACCAAAGTGAGGTGCATTTTATGGATAAAAAGCTGTTCGCGCAGGCAATTACAAAATTTCTGCTCGGCGCCGCGCTGGTAGGGCTTCTCATCTTCCTGCCCGCAGGTACGATAAACTTCGGCGGCGGATGGCTGCTTATGGGCGTGCTGTTCATCCCCATGTTCGGCGCAGGACTGGTCATGATGAAGAAAAACCCTTCGCTGCTCAAAAGCCGTCTCGATGCCAAGGAAAAGCAGGGCGATCAGCAGACGGTGGTAAAGCTCAGCGGACTTATGTTCCTCGTCGGTTTCATTCTCGCAGGAATAGACTTTCGCTTCGGCTGGAGCCATGTTCCTGTATGGCTCACGGCGACTGCTGTCATCCTGTTTCTTCTCGCCTATCTCCTCTACGCCGAAGTGCTGCGTGAAAACGCTTACCTCTCACGCACTATTGGCGTGCAGGAAGGTCAAAAGGTGGTTTCCACGGGACTGTATGGCATCGTGCGCCACCCGATGTACGTCGCAACGCTTATTCTATTTCTCTCCATGCCGCTGATTTTAGGCTCATTTTGGGCATTTTTCGTATTCCTCGCCTACCCTGCTATTATCGTGAAGCGTCTCTTGGGTGAAGAGCGCATCCTCGCAGAAGAGCTGAGCGGATACAAAGAATATATTCAGAAGGTCAAGTACCGCCTGATTCCGTTCATCTGGTAATAACCAAAAAGAAATCAAGGAGAAAAATATGGCAGTCAAAGACATGAAACGCACCGACTGGACGCGCATTACAAAACGCGAATATATTTCAAGAGAATGTACCATCGGCGGCAAGCCCGCCCGCGAAAGTCTAATTAAAATTCATGACATCACCGCTCCGTTGGTTGTAACTAGCGCAGGTATACCTGTTAAGGTAGTTGAGCGTGGATATTCGTGGATTCAAATTGCTGTAAAGAACGCAAGGTGGTGGCTGACCTCGATGTTCGACGAAGAAGGAACTCTGCTTCAGATGTACTTCGACATCACCGACGGTAATCGCTTTGACGACAGCGAAAACCCGACCTTCCGGGATATGTATCTGGACATCGTGCTGCGCACCGATAAAAAGGCTGTGCTGCTCGATCAGGATGAACTGGACGAGGCACTTGAGAAAGGCGATATCACACAAAGTGAATACGAGCGCACTCAAGCCGCCTGCGCAGAGCTTTATGACTATCTAATCAAGCACCCCGATGAAATCATGACTCGCTGCAAAGAAGCATATCATGCCCTCAGCCCTATGCTGAAAAACAAATAGTAAACCACACAGCCCCTCAGCCCGAAGATCATCGAGCGAAGGGGCTGTATGGTTATTTTAGAATCTCATTTTCGTACTTTTCCACATATTCCATCAAGCAATCAATCAGAGACGGACGAATCTCACAATAAAGCTTATCCACATACACATAATCATCCATTTCACCCTCATGCAGTGCACGGCAAAAGTTATCCACAAGCGCAGGATGCGCCACTGCCTCAAGTGCGGCAATCAGTTCGTCGCTCTCCACCTCGGGATAATGATCGAAATAGCCTTCATGCCCGTTGTTTCCCACCTCGGCATCATACCAAAAGCACAAATATGCATTTTTCTGAATCTCAGAAAGTTCTTCTTTGTCCCGAAAGCAGACTTCCTGAATGAAACGATTCCACGGAATCTGCGGGATCTCAAATTTGACACATTCCATGGGCGGCAATCTTTTCAACCTTCCAAGCGTAGTTCTCAACCGTCCAAACATATCTGCTTCCGCCTTTTTGGTTACTTCCGCTTATGCAGCAGATAGGAATTGATGGTCACGATCTGCGGCTTAAAGTGGGACAGCGGTCTTTCCTCAATGCCGACAAAGGTGAAGCCTGCCTTCTCGATAACTCGGTTGCTGCCGATATTTTCTCTGATCGCTTCGATCACGATGGTTTCGTAGCCGTCGTTAAACAGTTCATCAATTACCGCACGAAGCGCTTCTGTCATGTAGCCGTTGTTCCAATAGGCTCTGCCCGAACAATAGCCGATGACCGGATTTCCGTGACGAAAACCTACCACGTCGATCATGCCCATCAAAACGCCGTCCTCCTTGCGCTCGATGCCGTAGCGATAGCAGGGCTTCTGTTCATACTCTTTCAGCCAGATACCCAGAATCCTGTTCGTGTCCTCAAGGCTTTTGTGAGTGTTCCATGTGATGTACTTGGTCACTTCGTCATCACTCGCCCAATTTTCAAAGATCGCCTGTGCGTCAGAAACACAGACTTTGCGAAGGCGCAGACGCGCGGTTTCAAGTTCTCTCATGTCCTTTTCTCCTCCCCTCGTTTTGAGTTGACGGAAGTATAGCACACGCTGGATTTTCATGCAATCTACTAACGATATACAAAACACCCGAACAAACTTTTCAGCTGTCTGGGTGTTTCACTTTATATTTTTCCGAAAATCACTTCACGCACGCCATACCGGCTTCGATCGCCTTGCGGTTGATCGGAATGAGCTTTTCCTTGGCAGGACCGAGCTTGTGGCGCAGGGATTCGATCAGCGTATCGATCGAGAACACGCCTGCTGCGGCGATGTAGGCACCCAGCATGACCATGTTGGCAACTCGGGCATTGCCCAACTCAGCGGCGATGTCGTTTACAGGAACCTTGATGACCTTGATGTCGCCTCTCTTGGGCTCCACGTCGATCAGAGAACTGTTGATGAGCAGAATGCCGTCCTTGACCACGTTCTTCTCGAACAGTTCCATAGAAGGACGATTCATGGCAATGACTGCAGTGGCATCCTCTACCTTAGGAGAGCCGACGGGCATATCGGAGATGACCACCGAGCAATTGGCAGAGCCTCCGCGCATCTCGGGACCGTAAGCGGGCATCCACGATACTTCATTGCCCTCGATCATTCCGGAGTAGGCTAAAAGCTGACCCATCAGCAGAACGCCCTGTCCGCCGAAACCGGCAATAATAAGCTGCTGCTCCATTAAAGCCCGACCTCCTTCTTCACACCCAGAGGATACTGGGGAATCATATTCGTTTCGAGCCACTTGAGCGCCTCCGCAGGAGAGAGCCCCCAGTTGGTGGGACAGGTGGAAAGCACTTCTACCAGCGAGAAGCCCTTGCCTGCCAGCTGATACTCAAACGCCTTCTTGATCGCCTTCTTGGCGTTCATGATCTCCTTGACGTTGTGAACGGATACACGGGCGATATATGCCGGACCGTCCAGTGTTGCCAGCATTTCGGAAACGCGGACCGGGTAACCGTTTCGCTCCACACTGCGTCCTGCCGGAGAGGTGGTGGTCTTTTGTCCGAGCAGAGTAGTCGGAGCCATCTGACCGCCGGTCATACCATAGATGGCATTGTTTACAAAGATAGTGGTGAACTTCTCACCGCGAGTCGCGGCATGAACGATCTCTGCCGCGCCGATGGAAGCCAGGTCGCCGTCTCCCTGATAAGTAAATACGATCTTGTCGGGCATGACGCGCTTGATGCCGGTTGCAACGGCGGGAGCGCGACCGTGCGCCGCTTCGTACATATCGCAGTTGAAGTAGTTATATGCAAATACCGCGCAGCCTACAGGGGCAACGCCTACAGTGCGTCCCTCGCCGCCCAGTTCATCGAGGACCTCGGCAACCAGACGATGAATGATACCATGCGTGCAGCCGGGGCAGTAGTGCAGCGGCACATCGCGCAGCATTTTGGGTCTATCAAATACGACTGCCATTACAGCCCCTCCTTTACCGAAACGATCTGTTCATAGATTTCACGGACACCGGGCACCATGCCGCCGGTGCGTCCGTAGAAGCTGACCGGTGCGGCTCCATTGACTGCCAGACGAACATCCTGCACCATCTGACCCATCGACATTTCGACGGTCAGGAAGTGCTTGACGTGTTTTGCCGCCTGTGCAATGGCATCGCTCGGGAAGGGCCAGAGTGTGATCGGGCGGATCAGACCAACCTTAATGCCTGCCTCGCGGGCGCGGCGAACGGCGGTCAGCGCAATGCGCGCAGTAGTGCCATAGGCAACGATGGCGATTTCTGCATCGTCCATCATCTCGGTTGAGACCATTGTTTCGTTTGCAGTGATGGCAGCATAGCGCTCAAAGAGCATTTTGTTGTGATTTTCGCATACGTCCGGTTCGATATACAGGGAGTTGATTATGGCGCGGTCTCTGTCGCAGCCTTCCTTCCACTCGCCGGTCGCTGCCCACGTCTTTTCAGGCAGCTTGCGCGGCTGATAGACCGGCATTTCAACCGGTTCCATCATCTGACCGATGATGCCGTCCCCCAGAACCATGACGGGCGTGCGGTACTGATCGGCGATGTCAAATGCGGTCTGAACCAGTTCAACAGCCTCCTGCACCGATGCGGGAGCGAGGACGGGCATATAATAGTCGCCGTGTCCGCCGCCTCGGGTCGCTTGAAAGTAGTCGGACTGCGCCGGCTGGATGGAGCCCAGACCCGGGCCGCCGCGCACGATATTTACGATAACGCAGGGAAGCTGTGCGCCTACGATATAGCTGATACCCTCCTGCTTGAGAGAGATTCCGGGACTGGAAGAGCTGGTCATAACTCTTGCTCCGGTACCGGCTGCACCGTATACCATGTTGATGGCGGCAACTTCGCTCTCCGCCTGAACAAATGCACCGCCCACCTCAGGCAGTCTTGCACTCATATATTCGGGAATTTCATTCTGCGGGGTGATCGGATAGCCGAAGAAATACCGGCAACCTGCCTGCACCGCAGCTTCGGCAATGGCTTCATTGCCTTTCATCATCTGTCTTGCCATTCTGCCGTCCTCCTGATTACTTTTCTACGGTAATTACGCAATCCGGGCACATACGCGCACAGAATGCGCAGCCAATGCACTTTTCGGGTTCGGCACATTCCGCCGGATGATAGCCCTTTGCATTGATTCTCTCAGAAAGCTTTACGATTTTCTTGGGACACTGAAGCACACACAGACCGCAGCCCTTACAGCGTTCCTCATTAAATACTACCTTTGCCAACCTTCAAACGCCTCCTTTGTATGCCTTTCCGTTGAGTATAACGCGAAAATGTTACGCTGTCAACCCATACAATTTACAATCCTTCCAATTTCCTTACACTTCCACCTTTTTCCTTTACAAACCCACACAACATAAAAGACCCCGAAGAATCGCTCCCTTCGAGGTCAAAAATATTTGCATAATGCTCGCTTAGTTGTCCACGCTGATTCCATACTGCTTGCAGAACCAGTTATCCACATAAAAGGTGAAGTCTGCGCTCTCGCCTGCCATGACCAACCGGATATCGCCCGTAAGACCTTCCAGACGGCACTCGGCAAATATATCGGGCTCGATCTCGGCAATGATTTTACCATTGTTGACGACTGCAATCTTGAAGTTGCCCTCGTTTACATGGAAGTTACTCAGCTGTACTTCAAAGGTCGACGGCAAGATGAAGATGGTGTTACAGATAACCGCAACGCCAGTGAACTTGTTGGAAGAGAAGGTAATGCCGTCGTTGAATAGACTGGTAGACTTCATGTAGTTCAGCGCACCCATATCCTGATTGATGATGTTCTCATCGGTAATGACGGCCAACTCGTAGTTGTCTGCACCGTTGGTGTCCTCGATGTGCTTAAGATCACTGGTCAGAAGGGAATAGCCGACAAATACCACAACTACAACCGCCAGAATGATCCAGAAAATGTTGTTCTGCTTTGGTTTCATTATTTATATCCTCCTCAATAGTAATCCATGGATATTATAGCAAAGCAGCAATCTGAAAAGCAAGTATTTTGAACGCATAAATTATTTAAAATTTATAAAAACATTCCATTCGAGCCGATCGCTCTTCCATGCTCCGATACATTTCACTCATTTCGCTTTACAGGATCGATTCCTTTGCTTATGTTGCGGTACAATAGAAGGGTAACAAGTGAATAGAAAAACAGAGAGCCAAGT
>CAZYQB010000140.1:0-5970 GCA_964649595.1 uncultured Oscillospiraceae bacterium
GCCTTCATGCGCCCCGCCATGAGCGCATTTCCACCGAAAAAAGTCATAGAGCACTTCATGGAACTAGGCGTATATCCCAGCGAAGAATATGGCGGCAGAGTATATCCGCTGAGCGATCAGGCTTCCTCGGTGCTGGATGTGCTGCGCTCGTCCATGCAGGAGACAGGCATCGATGAGATCTGTGACTTTGAGGTATGCGCCATCACCCGCACAAAGCAGGGGTACCGCCTGACGGCAAAGGATGAGCGTCAGGTCATCGCGCGCCGCGTGATCTGCTCGGCAGGCGGCATGACTGCACCCAATTTGGGCGGCAGCACCTCCGGATATAAGCTGCTTGAATCCTGCGGACACCGCAGCACGGCGCGCTTTCCGGCGCTGGTTCAGCTCAAGAGCGATCCCCTGCTCACCAAACCTCTCAAAGGCATGAAATACACCGGAGAGATCGACATTTTGGTGGACGGACGGATTCGCCGCACTGAAAGCGGCGAGGTGCTGTTTACCGAATACGGACTTTCCGGTCCTGCCGTCATGCAGGTGTCGCGCGCCGCATCGCAGGCACTCACCCAAAGGAAGCCGCAGCGCGTGGAAGCAGTGCTTCATCTACTGCCGATGTCCTATGACGAAGCGCTCGGTATGCTGCGCCGCAGGCGAAAGCTGCTATCGCACCGTCCTCTTGAGAATTTTCTGACCGGCATGGTCAACAAACGCATCGGACAGACCGTCATCAAGCTCAATACCGGTCTCGCTCTGAGCGAAGAGAGCGCTTCTCTCACCGAAGAACATCTCTGTGCCCTTGCCGCCGCGCTGACCGGATGGAAGATGGAAATCACCGGCACGCAGACCTTTGAACAGGCGCAGGTCACGGCAGGCGGCATCGCCACGCAGGATGTTGACCCCAAAACGATGGAATCGCTGCTCGCACCCGGCTTGTATATCACCGGAGAAATACTCGATATCGACGGCGACTGCGGCGGCTACAATCTGCAATGGGCATGGGCATCGGGTATGCTCGCCGGAGAAAGCTGCGCCCGTTCGCTTGCCGCAAAGTCGTCCTCCACTCCCATCCACAAACAATCGCCCAAAGGAATGAGGAAACATGATTAAGCTCAGCAACCTCAAGATACCACTTTCATACACCCAAACCTCGCTGCGCCGCACCGTCTGCGAGCAGCTTCATGTGCAGGATAAGGAAATCCTCTCGGTCGTGATTTTGAAAAAATCGGTAGACGCACGCGACAAGGGCAATGTGCATTTTGTCATCACGCTCGGAATCTGTCTGAATTCTTCTGAAGAAAAGGTGATCTCCCGCATCCGCCGCGGCGTTCAGGCGGTGATCGCAAAACCCGATACACCCGATCCCATATTTCCCGAGGTCTACTTTGAACATCGTCCGCTGGTGGTCGGCTTGGGACCTGCCGGACTGTTTGCCGCATGGACGCTGGCAAAAGCCGGTGCGCGACCACTGGTAATCGAACGCGGTCGCGATGTCGTGCGCCGCGAAAAAGACGTTCGCACCTTCTGGGCAGGCGGCGCATTCTCGCCGATATCCAACGTACAGTTCGGCGAAGGCGGCGCAGGTGCTTTTTCCGACGGCAAGCTGACTACAGGCATCAACGATCCGCGCTGTGCCCGTGCGCTGCGCACGCTGTATGAGTGCGGCGCACCCGAAGAGATACTCTACCTTGCCAAGCCGCATATCGGCACAGACAGACTGCCCGGCGTGGTTCGCACGCTGCGCGAAAAGATCATCGCTCTGGGCGGCGAAGTACGCTTCGAAACAAAACTCGATCAGCTCATTACCGACAAGGGGCGTGTGGCAGGCGCAGTGCTGCGCAATGAGCGCGGCGAAACTGAAATCGTTCAGACCGAACACATCATACTCGCCGTAGGTCACAGCGCCCGCGACACATTTGAAATGCTCTATCATGCAGGCGTTCCGATGATCCGAAAGCCATTCTCCATCGGCGCCCGCATCGAACACAGGCAGAACATGGTCGACCGCAGCCAGTACGGTTCTGCTGCCGGACATAAAGCACTGGGCGCTGCTGACTACAAGCTCAACGTAAAGCTGCCTACCGGGCGTTCGGCATACACCTTCTGTATGTGTCCGGGCGGCAGCGTAGTTGCTGCGGCTTCCGAAGAGGGCGGCGTAGTCACCAATGGCATGAGCGTATTTGCTCGCGACGGAGAAAATGCCAACAGCGCGCTGCTGGTAGGCGTAGAGCCGGAGGATTTCGGCGGTGACGATCCTCTGGCAGGCGTACGCTTCCAGAGGACGTGGGAAAAGCTGGCATTTGAACTGGGCGGCAGCAATTATCACGCCCCCGCACAGCGAGTGGGCGATTTTCTGCAAGGGATCGCCTCCAAAGACGCCGGTGATGTTCAGCCCACCTACCGTCCCGGCGTGACGTATACCGATCTTTCGCGCTGCCTGCCGGAGTTCGTACATCAGACCATGCTCGAAGCGATCCTGCGGATGGATCGCCAGCTGCGCGGTTTCGCAGCGTCGGGCGCAGTGCTGACCGGCGTTGAAACGCGCTCCTCCTCTCCGCTGCGTATTCTGCGCGACGAGAAATGTCAGTCGGCACTGCGCGGACTCTATCCCTGCGGCGAAGGCGCAGGTTATGCCGGCGGCATTCTTTCGGCGGCAGTGGACGGTATGCGTGTTGCCGAAATGCTGCTGACCGATCGATAAGCCTTATACGAATTTTGCCCGATGCTCTTTTGCCGAACATCGGGCATTTTCATATATTAATTTTGAGTTCATGCCAAATTCGGGCATAAAATCTGTCATTCGTCGTATACTATGCTTCGTAACGACGCTCAAGCATCGTTCAGACAACAAGGCAGACACCGTCTGCGCCCCAACAAGGAGGAAAGGTATCCCATGAACAAGCGCATGAAAATGTCCCTGATGATCGCGACCCTCGTTGCCGCCGCCCTGCTGCTGACCGGCTGCTTCTCCACCATGCAGCCCACGCCCACTCAGACTCCCACCGATGAACCGATCGTCAATCCCACCGCGACCACCGCCCCGACGGCGACCGACATGATCGTCCCCACCGATCTGCCCACCACCTCCAGCGACATTCTCGACACCACCGATATGCCCAACGCATCGGACGGTCTGGAGGTCGCGCCCAGTCCTTCCGCATCCACTGCTCCGTAAAGCAGATATGTACATCCTCCGGCTCGCCCTCTGCGGCGAGCCTTTTGTCTGCCCTGATGACCGCCACCGCCAAAGGAGTCATTTTGATGAAGAAGGAATTTGATCTACAACCGCAGCAGCTTATCAACCGCGAATTGAGCTGGCTGGAATTCAATCAGAGAGTGCTTAACGAAGCGCTCAGTCCATTCAACCCGATCTTCGAGCAGATGAAATTTCTCTCCATCGCTGCCTCCAATCTGGATGAGTTTTTTATGATCCGGGTCGGCTCGTTGTGGGATCAGATCAATGCGGGCTATCAAAAGAGCGATTTTTCCGGTCTCACACCGCGCGAGCAGGTCTCCGCCGTCAGCCGCCATGTTCACCCGATGACCGAACAGATCTACAGCATACTGCGCCGGGACATCCTTCCGGAACTGAAGAAAAGCGGCGTATACTTCCTCTCTCCCGATGCCCTTACACAGCTGCATCGATCATGGATCAGCCGATATTACGATCAGCAGATCTACCCTGTACTGACGCCGATGGCAGTGGATGCCGCCCGACCTTTTCCGCTGATTCTCAGCCGCACGCTCAATTTAGGTCTGCTGCTCGAAGCTGATGACGGCGCACTTACCTTTGCCACGGTGCAAATTCCATCCGGTCTGAACCGCCTGATCCGCCTGCCTTCCGAGAAAGAGGAAACACCCTTTATACTGCTCGAACAGGTGATCGCCATGTACATTTCCTCCCTGTTCTGCGGACGGCGTGTGATCGCGTGCGCCCCCTACCGCATCACTCGAAATGCCGATCTGAGCATCGACGAGGAGGATGCCGCCGACCTGCCGGACGAAATCGAAAAATCGCTCAAGCAGCGCCGCTGGGGATCCGCCGTGCGCCTTGAAATTGAAAAAGGTACCGACACACACATCCGCCGTATTCTGATGAAGGCGCTTGAACTGGAGGATAGCGAAGTATACGAGATCGACGGTCCAATCAATCTAGATTTTCTGATGCGCGAAGTGTATCCTCTCAAGGGCTTTGATACGCTCAAGTATCCGGCGCACACACCAAAACCGCTGCTGCTGACCGACGGCGAGGATCTGTTTGAACGCATCACTCGAGGAGATCTGCTGCTTCATCACCCATACGACAGCTTTACACCGGTAGTCCAGTTTGTATCGCAGGCGGCGCGTGACCGGAATGTACTTGCCATCAAACAGACGCTTTACCGCGTATCGGATGGCTCACCCATCATCGCCGCGCTGATTGAAGCCGCCGAAGCCGGAAAGCAGGTAACGGTGCTGCTTGAGCTCAAGGCGCGCTTTGACGAGGAAAACAACATTCACTGCGGGAGGCGTCTGGAAAAAGCGGGCGCGCACGTCATATACGGGGTGACGCATCTCAAGACGCATTCCAAAATAACGCTGATCGTCCGAAACGAAAAGGACGGCATCCGCCGCTATGTCCATTTGGGCACCGGAAACTACAACGATGTGACCGCACGCACCTACACCGACCACAGCCTTTTCACCTGCCGCGAGGATTTCGGGCGCGATGCCTCCGCCTTTTTCAATATGCTCTCCGGGCATACCGCGCCGCCGCAGATGCTAAAATTCTACGCCGCGCCGCACGATCTGAGAACCGCTTTTCTCTCTTTGATCGAACGAGAGACAGCCTTTGCCGCTTCCGGACGGCGCGCAGAAATTACCGCAAAGATGAATTCGCTGGTCGATCCGCAGATCATATCTGCGCTGTACAGGGCGTCTCAAGCAGGCGTAAAGATCAAACTGATCGTGCGCGGCATATGCTGCCTGCGCCCGGGCGTGAAGAATTTGAGCGAGCGCATACGGGTGCGCTCCATCGTAGGGCGTTTTTTGGAGCATAGCCGCATCTACCTTTTTCATAACGACGGACACGAGGAAATATACCTCTCCAGCGCTGACTGGATGCCCAGAAATCTCGATCGGCGCGTAGAACTGCTGTTTCCCGTAGAGGATACCGCTTGCCAAAAGCGCCTCAAGAGCGTGCTGCGCATTCAGTGGAGCGACAACACGCGCGCCCACGAAATGCAGTCCGACGGCACCTATAAGCCGCTGTTTCGGGAAGGTGAAAAGCATCTGACCGCGCAGGAGGAATTTATGAAAGAGGATGAACCTTGCTGAACATAGACACTGCACCCTTGCTATACTTTTTTCACCATGCTATACTATACCAAGGAGGTAAAATATATGAAATCGAAGCAATCCGGACGTCGCCTGACCGCCGAGCAGCGCGCCAAAAAACTACAGCGCCGGAAAGAACGTCAATCGCAGCAGCAATATTTTGAAAAAGAACTGCGCCTTCTCAACAATGCCGAAAAAGCACTGATTTTCTCTTTGCCGCTGCTCTTTGCGCTCTCTTTTCTAATGACCTTCGACCGCGCATTTTGCGGCGCTTCGTCAATGCTGATGTTGCTTGTGGAAATATTTCATCTGTTTATCCTCCACAAGTTTAAAACTTTGTGGAAAAAGCAGTTTATCCCCATTCTCTGCACATATATCTGCTCCGCGGCAATCATTGCTTTGTTTTGCACCGTTCAATCGGCGGTATTCACACCTGCCCCTCCGATGCCGTGGATTCTTCTGCTGTGGAGCATACTGCTGAGTGCATGGCTGTCGATCTCCCTGCAAAAATCCGAAAATCAGCTCAAAAATGCGGCTGTCTCCGTGCTGATGGCACTTTCGCTTTTTATCTTCTGCTTCTTTTGGATAGATAGAGTGAATATTTCCTTCGATCACACCCAACCTCAGACCGTCTCGGCAGATATACTCGATTTCAGTCAA
>CAZYQB010000141.1:0-5915 GCA_964649595.1 uncultured Oscillospiraceae bacterium
CCAGAGTGATCTTTCCCTGCGGCGCGTAGGGATTGCCCTGATAATCGATGATGCCCTCCTCAAGCGGCATGAAGCTCTTTTTGGTTTCATCCTGCCAGACCAGCAGGCGGGTAAGATACTTGAGTACGGGGTGATTGAGATAGACGCGGTGCCAAAGCTCATTTGAGAGCGCATCGCCGCCCAGATGCAGGTCATGCATATAGCGGGTGCGCAGCTTGTAAAAGTCGAGCACTTCCTTCTTGAAGGCTTTGAGGTTTTCAGCGCAGGCGGCTGCCTTTTCGGGATCGTCGCTCTTTTTGGGAATGCTTCTTACGACTTTTCCCTTCTTTACATCGAACAGACGGAAGGACAGGTCGCTCTCGATGGTCACTTCGATGGTGTTTCCGCCGATGTCATATCTCTTTACACCGTCTGCATCGAAGGCAAATTCAGGCATCATGCGCGAATCGCGCATTTCCAGAGAACTCATGCCGCGTATTTTTGAGTATTCCTCCAGCTTGTCCTGTTTGTCGAAGTAGAGCATGGCGGTGCGGGTGTCGCTATGCATCAGGGCGGTAGTCATGTTCTCTGCCCAGTTGCGCTGAGCAGCCTTGCCGCGAGTGTTTTTGCTGATTTGGGAGATGATGTTCTGTGCTTCGGCTTCGTCGGCAAAGCGGGTGTGAGCGAGCATATACAGGCGGTATTTGGTAAGCTGCTTGGTGAGGGTGGCAAGGAATGCGGAAAGCTCGGCACGATTGAGCGTGGAGGCGATCTTCTCGGCGGTTTCGCTGAATACAGCGCTGCTTGCGGGGGAAAGCGTTTCTATCTCCACAAATTCACCCGATTGGATGATCTTGCGGCGGTGCCATTCGGTGACCGTTTCGTGAAGGAGCAGGCGCAGCGCATCGTGAGAGACGATGCCATCGCCGGAAGCGTAATGAACTTTGGTGCCCTTTTTGACGGCGGAAGCAGCTTCTTCGCACAGGGTGATGTCTTTGAGCTGCTCCTGCACGAAGGCTTCGATGGGATGAACGTCTGTGGCATTTTCGCCTGCAAGCAGGGAGGAAATACTTCTGAACTGCTCGGTGTCTACCTTGCACTTCTTGCTCTTGAGCAGGTCGATCATCTTCACGATGGTTTCGGGCTTGATGTTGCTTTCGCACTCAAGCATGAATGCAACGATCTGCTTGCACAGTGCGGCGAGAATCTTCTTTTCGGCGGCGAGCATATTTATGCAGGCTTCGATGATGGCATCGGGATTCTGTGCAGATTTTGCCGCCCATGTCTGCCAAGCCTTGGCGCTCTGGTGGATGAGCACATATACGCGATCTTCATCCGATGCGTCAATATTGAGAGAAGTGAGACCGGTCGGCAGCTTTTCGGTGGTGCGCAGATTGATTCCGCCCGTGACTTCGCAGGTGATGTTCGGGCAGGCATCAAAGGCAGTCTGTCCGATAGCGATGTCTGCATTGGGCAGTATTACGCGGCGAAGATTGGTGCAGCCCTTAAAGGCGCTGTTGGCGATGGTGCGGATATTTGCGGGAACGGAAAGGGAGGTCAGTGCGCTGCAGTTTTCAAAGGTGCGCTCCTCAATAGAGGTAATATGGGTAGGGAGAGTGATCTGCTCAAGGGCGGTGCAGCCGCTGAAGGCGGAGCATTCGAGGACCTGGAGAGATTTCGGCAGGGTAAGACTGCGAAGGGCTGTGCAGTTGTGGAAGGCGTTGTCCTCAATGCGGGTGATTGTATCGGGCAGAGTGATTTCTGTCAGTGCGGTGCAGTCTGCAAATGCACATCTTCTGATGAACCGGAGTGCTTTAGGAAGAACGACCGATTTGAGCGCAGAGCAGCTTAAAAATGCCGAGTCACCGATCTTATTTATGTTGTCGGGAAGGGTGACGCGCTCAAGAGAGGTGCAGTTGCTGAAGGTGGTGGACGCAATTTCGGTTATGCCGTCCGGGATGGTAATATCCGTCAGTGTGGAGCAGCCGCCGAATGCAGAATGACCGATCGCTGTCAGATTCGCAGGCAGAGAAGCAGAAGTGAGGCTGCGGCAGCCGGAAAAGGCGCGGTACCCGATTTCGGTTACACTGTCGGGAACGGTGACTGATTTCAGTGTGTAGCAGGAGTGAAAAGCCTCGGCTGAGATGCAGTTCAGTCCATTGGGCAATCGAATTTCCTCAAGCGCGTGGCAGTCCGAAAAGGCACCGTTTGAGATGGTGCGCACGGAATCGGGAATGTTGATGTTCGTCAGTGAATGGCAGCCGAAGAACAGGGATTGGGGAATTTCTTCAATGCCATGCGGCAGATTGATGCTCTTGAGCGAGGAGCAATTGAAGAAAGTGTGGCTCTGAAGTTGAGTGAGGTTGTCAGGCAGCTTGACGCTGACCAGATTGGTGCAGCCCCAAAAGGTGCCGGATTCGATGATCTCGACACTTTCGGGAATTACGACTGAGGTGATCGCGCATCCAAAGCCCCAGTTGTTGCGAAAAGCATAGGCGCCGATAACCTTTACGCCTTCGGGAATGACAACGTCCGTATTCCCGTCGTTATAATATTTTTTCAGCACGCCGTTTTCGATTTCAAAGCTCATGTGTACCTCCAAAGAAGATTATTTTGTCAGATTTGCGCACGCATCGCACAGCGCGATTTCTTTTTCGAGAAGTTCTTTTCGATGCGAACCGTGTTCCAGATAAAATGCTCTCAGCGATTCAAAATATGCAGTGGGTGCTTCGTGAGTTTGAAGGAAAGCGTGGCGCTCCTGTTCGTTCAAAGACTGACCGCGCAGCAGATGCCATTCGGTGTTCCATATAAGACGCATATTTTTTTCAGCTTCAAATCGGGACTGATTTTCGGGGAGAAGATCGAGCGTTTCAGGAAGATTCTGGAAGGTGGCAAGCGTCGGCTCGTCGGCAAGTTCCTGCGCGTGCAGGAACAGCTGCGCCATCACGATATGACCGTTTTCAAGCGGATGCACGCGGTCATCGCGGATAAAAGTCTTTGCGACATTCAGCAGGCGGAAGGGCGCGTGAAGGTTTACAAACTCACATCCGTATTCTATGGACAGGCGGCGGTTGATCTCACCGGCATATTCCAGCGCAGCATCACAGCCCACCTTGTCCAGCCGACGGGGAAACTGGGATTCATCGTAGCAGGTGGGTGTGACCAGCGTGATAGAAATGCCATGCTTTTGCAGGCGCTCAATCAGCGTCCGCATACCGGTTTCATAGCGCGGCATTGCTTCCCACCAGAAGGCAGGCTTGGTATAGATGTGATTGCCGTCTTGATCGATCTCATAGCGGTTTCGGGCAACATCGTTCATGCCCAGCATAATGACTGCATGAGTTGGTCGATAGACCATGATATTTTGATCGAAATAATCCAGCGCACTTTTTGCCGAGCCGCCCGAAATGCCCGTATTGAACATTCTGATATCCGAATGCGGAAAACTGCGCAAATAATGATCGTAAATATGGGCGATCCACATTCCTGCAGCGGTGATGCTGTCGCCGATGAATACCACGCGCGCATGATCGGGAAAGCGCTTCATAAAATTACTCTCCTTTCAGCGCGTCTGCTGTTTTCAGCACGCGCCACAGGTTGCCGCCCGCGATGGCGGCGATATTTTTTTCGCTGTAGCCGTGATTGCGCAGCAGGTTCAGGAGGTTTTCGTATTCGCCCGGATGCGCCAGACCTTCGGGCCATTCGTCGATGCCGTCAAAGTCTGAACCGAAGCCGAGCACGTCGATGCCGCCCATCTGCGCGATGCCGTCGATGTGGCGGAATACATCCTCAAGCACTGCTTCTCTGCCGCGGGCGAGGAAATCGCTGTAGAAATTGATGCCGATATATCCTTTTTTCTCGATGACTGCACAAATCTGATCGTGGTTGAGATTTCGGGGATGGGCGCACAGCTCGTACATATTGGAATGGCTGGCAACGGGCGGAAGTTCCATGTGATTGACGATATCCCAGAAGCCTGCCTCGTTGAGGTGGGAGACATCGGCATAGATGCCTAACTTATCCATTTCCTTGAGCAGCTCAATGCCGAACGGTTTTAAGCCTTCCTTTGAACCGCGCTTTGCCGGATGACCGATTTCATTTTCGTTGTTCCACGTCAGAGAGATCATGCGGATGCCTGCTTCGTTATAGAACTCATGCAGGCGGTCAATGCGTCCCTCCAGCATTTCGCCGCCTTCGATGGCGATGACTCCGGCAGGGGAATCGGGCTGCGCTTCGGGCAGACGGCGGCGATAGACGGGTACATTCAGCTTGTCGATGGCATTGAGCATTCTGCGTCCATATTCATAGGGCGTGCCTGCAGGTCCTTTGCGACCGGCGAACATGGCAAAGACCTGCATTCCTACGCCGCCTTTTTTCATTCTTTCGGCAGTGATGGCGCAGTCGGAGGGAGCGCGTCCTTCAATGGCGATCTCAAACAGGGTATCGCAATGTGCATCTGCAATGAACATAAATGATTTCCTCCTTGGGTGTATTCATTTGTCTTTATTATACGCATATTCGGCGGAAGGTGCAATGTTTTCAAAGAAAAACCCCGCCATGCACAAGGAGTGCACGACGGGAAAAGAAGTATTCCGGATTTATCGGCGGTAGACATCGCCCTCAATATCGCCCTCGCAGCAGAAGCTGCCGTAGGCAGTGACATCACCTTCGACACTGCTGCATCTTACGTTGCCGTCGGTGCGCACATCGCCTTCGATATTGTCGCAGGTAACGTCGCCGCCGGAGGTCACATCGCCGCTGATGATTTCGCAGGTCACATTATTGCCCGCGCGTACGTCGCCGCTGATGATCTCGCAGCTTACGCTGTTTGCGGCAGAAACATCGCCTTCTACCGTAATGCAGGAAACATCTCCGTTGGCATGAATATCGCCGTGTACATCACCGCGGATTTCCGCGTTCCCGTGAATCTGAACGGTGAGGTCGCATACGTCGTCAAGCGCAAGGCGAATGGGTTGAGCATCCGCATCCTGAGATGAGAGGATGCGTCCGTTCATCATCTGCACGATGCTCAGACCGCCGCCTTCGTAAGCGGACATATCGGGTATATCAGACATATCAGGCATATCGGGTATATCAGACATATCAGGCATATCGGGTATATCGGACATATCAGGCATATCGGGTATATCGGACATATCAGGCATATCGGGCATATCGGGCATATCGGGCAGACGGCGGCGTAGAGTTTTCCAAAGCCTTGAGGGCAGATCACGCAGATGCTCTTGCAGAGTTTCCTCAAGCTTTGCGTTTTGCTCCTGCAGATTTTTCTGTATTCTCTCCGCCTGCTCCTGCCAGTTGATGCGGATATGGATCGGTTCGTCGGAATTGCCGTTTTTATACTTTACGGTGCCTGCTTTGATATTTCCGCGGATCTCGCCGCAGGTTATGCAGTCGCCCGCTGCCGCATCCCCGCCTATATTTCGGCAGTCCACATTATCGCCCGCTGCCACGCTGCCGCTTACGTCGCCGCAGGTTACATTGTCGCCTGCGCTGATGCTGCCACCTACATTTCCGCAGGTCACGCCGTCGTTGGCTTTGACGCTGCCGCCGACATCGCCGTGAATCTGTGCGCTGCCGTAGATTTCGACATTGACGGAGTTTTCGCCCGGATGCTCGATCGACAGGCGGATGGGATTGGTCGAGGAAACCTCGGATGCTGCGATGATGCGTCTGCCGCGCAGCTGAACTACGCGAAGGATATCGTCATCGGGCAGAGAACCGCTGAAGAAGGCGTTTGGGCGGTCGCAGCGGCTGCCCTTGCCCGAGAACAGGCTGCCCATGCTGTCGAATACCGAGCTGAAAATAGATTCAATGGATACGCTGTCCTTTGCGGAGGAATCGGTTTGCTCATCGTGAACCTCGCCCTGCGCTGGTACACTGCCGCGGATAGCGCCTGTAATGCGCGCGCTGCCGTG
>CAZYQB010000142.1:0-5911 GCA_964649595.1 uncultured Oscillospiraceae bacterium
GAACATATTGGAAATATGGATGGAGAGGAACTTGCGCATATTGCCGAAGCGGTCCACATCGTAATAGAATTCGTCCTCCTCGCACCAGCAGATATCCTTGAGAAGGCGCTTTATTTCTTGCGCCTTTTCGCGCCATTGGGCGGACTCATCGGTCAGTTCGAGCAGATGCGCCATTTCGGAAAGTGCGCATCTTGAGCCGTAGAACACTGCGTTCATATCGGGAGAGATGATGGGCAGACAGTCGTTTGTGTTGCAGTTTGCCGCATCGCCCGGACAGCCGCCGGGGATGCCTGCAAAGCGCGCGCTGTTGTCGTGACCGGTGTCGAACGTGCCAAAGGTTTCGATCAGCCCTTTTCCGAGCGTCATGCGGTGATTGACCAGCCATTGATCCCACCGGCAGCATTTTTCATAGGCTTCTTTAAGAAGTTCTCTGTCTCCGGTAAGCTGCGCTGCTTCCAGACACAGCTTTGTGAAGGATACACATTCCTGAATCTGTCCATAGCCCATCAGACTGCCGTAATGCACGGTGGAGGGATTGGAACTGTCCAGCACATAGCAGGGCAGCTGACCGTCGGATTTTTGGTTGTCGAGAAAGGCTTTTACCTGCGCGCGGGCGACATACGCCATATCGGGCTCCAGCTGCGCCCATGCAATGGCATCGTAGACGTGCTCCAGCCAGATGCCGGGATAGGTGTTGGAAATCAAAAACAGCGGCTCGGGATGACCGGGAAAGCATTTGATGTGAATATTGCGGATGCGCTCCATGACGGTTTTGTAGTCGGCGCGGATTTTTTCGACGGATGCATTCATATATGATTATCCTCCGTAGCTTTGAGATGATATTTACCAGATTCGCTCAGCAAACGCTTTTCTCCTGCCGGATGAACAAAAAGGGTATCGCACGTTTTGATGCGGTGCCCTTTCGTATGGAAACGGATATATCATTAGCCCTCTGCAGAGGAATGACCGTAGGCGATGAGCTTGAGATCGCTGCCGTCGAGGTTCATGGATTTCAGGCAGATCGACCAGCGCTCCATGTCGTATGCGGTGTAGTAAATGCGGTCGCCGGCAATGCACACCGCCGGGTCCATTTCGGAATGGAACAGTAGATCGAGCGAATCGGGATTGAGTGCGGTTTGCTCTTCCGATTCGGGATCGAGCGCGATGATGCAGTCGCGCTGAATGACATCATCCTCCGTGCTGACGATGCGGCTTTCGGTGATATACAGTATACCGTCGTTTACGCAGCTGAGAGTTCCCCAGCTGTCGTTGTCGAGTGTCAGGTCGGGCAGGCGGGTGCCGTCGGTCTGCAGCCGAATGATGCTGAACTCATAGGTAAATTCATCCGAATAGCCGGAGTGGGTGCCGTAGATGATGCCGTCCTTTACCCAAAGGTAGCCGTCTACCATATTTTCGTCCTCAGGATAGGCGGCAAGACGAGTTTCGGCAAGGGTATCAAGATCGGCACAGAACAGACCCTCATCAACCACACATTCATAGGAGGTGTATTCGGAAGGATTTTCGCGCCAGTAATTATCACGCGTGTAGTAGATCGTGTTGTGTTCAAGACCGATATATCGGGTGCCTGCACCGCTGATGACTTCGATGGATCGATCGGTCAGATCCAGACGGCACAGCTTTGCACCCATCGGCTGAGAACTGCCTTCGTTATAGACGGTGTCGCTGACTTCGCTCCAGTCGAGATAGTACAGACAGTCGCCGTATACGGTCAGCGGATAGTAATCATAGTGATGAGTGGTCAGCAGATCAAAGTAGATCTGAACGTCGCTGCCATCCTCGGCGCAGGAGCCTGCGCCCCAGTAGAATCTACCGTCGGCGGCGATGGCCTTTCCGCCGTAGTTTTCGCTTAGTTCGGTCAGCGAGCCGTCGGGACGCAGTACCGCAAGCGCCGCATCGTCGGTGTCCATGTCGTAATGGTATATCAGCAGATTGCTGCCGGAGATCGCCAGCAGATCGGCATAGATGCCTGAGATCAGCTTGGGATCGCTGCCGTCGGCATTCATTACGAATACGCCCACTTCGCCGCCGTCGATACTGCCGCTGTAGTAGAGCAGATCGCCGTCAATGATCGTGGTGTGATCCAGATAAATCGGTTCATTCGCAGTCCTTTCAAGGGAAGACTGTGCGGACTCTCCCAGTGCACAGATCGGGCAGAGCAGCAGCAAAACGGTAAGCATTATCGAAAGGATCTTTTTCATGAGTAATACACCTCCTGTAAATTGTCCACATTTAGTAGACGAATGCTCAATTCGTCGAGTTCCACAAAATTGGGAATCGACGCGAATTTGCCGCAAAAATGAAAAAGTTGCTATTGACAAAGAATAAACGATTTGATAAAATCCAGAATACAAACAAATGTTCTTTTTTGGAGGCGATGATATGACTCTGCAGGAAAAATGGATCACGACCATCCGCTGCATGGAGCTTGTCCGTAGCCGATATCATCTGATTCGGGGAGAGGGAGCATCATCCGGTATGCGCTGCAGGCAGCGGATGCACAATGTCATAAAATGGAAGGAAGCGATCGATAATGCATACAGGGCGCTCCGGGAAAAACGGGGAAAATCTGCGGCACGCGCGCGGCATGACTGGCTGATTGCGCGAATGTTGGAGCTGATGGTGTATGAAGCGGCGGATGATCGGGCGATCCGCCGTTCACTGGCTCCGGGCAGGGTGGTGCATCAGAGATACGCGGATGCGCTGAGCGAAGCGGCGATCAAGGCAGTCATGGAGAGTGCCGAAAGGCTGGGGCTGTTGTGATACATAAATACACCTCGGTTTTACTTGCGCGTATATGACTTTGCGCGTATAATGAAACACAGGGATATATGTAGAACAAACGACCTACGAGAGGCAGAGATGAAGCCATGCGGAAATTTATGAAAGTCCGGAATGATGAGCTGTACAGTATATTGCGCTTTACGGCGCCTGTCGCCGTAGAAAATCTGTTCACACAGATCATTGCTATGATCGTACCCATGCTGATTGGAGGCATCAGTGCCAGTGCGCTGGCGACGGTCGGTCTGGTCAATCAGACGGTGGCAATGTATACGGCGATATTTGCGATGATGTCCACCGGCGGTGCGGTGCTGCTGGCGCGAAGCATCGGCGCGGGGGATTACAGGGAATCCTCTCTGATCGCTGAACAGAATGTGTTGATGTGCCTGATTATAAGCGTCCTGTTGGGCGCCATATCGCTGATCGCGGCAACGCCCATCATGCGGCTGCTGATGGTCAACCCGGAGGAAGCCATGCTCCGCGAAGGCGTGGTCTATTTCCGACTGATGATGATCTCCTTCCCGGCGCTGATGCTCCAGACGGTAGGATCTGCCATGCTGCGCTCGGCAGGCGATTCAAAGAATCCCATGATCGCCACTGTGGTGCTCAATCTGGTGCAGGTGGCAATGGCGGCGCTGCTGATTAAGGGCATGAACGGAGGTATCGTGGGCGCCGGTATGTCGTATGTGATCGCGCGCTATGCAGGCGCGGCATTGATTTCTGTTATGCTGCTGCTCTATCGCGGACGATTCCGGATCGATGTAAAAAGACTGATGAAGCCGCATTTTTCGACTTGGCTGCGCATGGTGCACATCGGCGTGCCCAATTCGCTGGAATCCACGCTGGTGCAGGCGGGATATCTGATTGCTAACAGCATGATTGTTGGTTTGGGTACGCACCAGGCAACCGTTTATCAGGTGGTCAATACGCTCTACGGCTTTGCATCTTATCCGCAGGCGATCTGCGGTCCGATACTAATCAGCTTTGTTGGTCAGCATTTGGGTGCAGGAGATGTAAAGGGCGCAAAAAAGACGCTCATGGGCATCTATGCAGCAGGTATGACTGTTTCGCTGGTGATGAGCTTTATAATCGCGCTGTGCGTTGATCCGCTTGCCGCCAATTATAGCCAGGATCCGCTGGTACTTGCCGATTGCCGCACGATCATCTGGTATATGTTCGCCATGTGCATTCCTGCTATGTCTATCAACGGCATGGATCCCGGTCTGCGCGCCGGCGGTGACAGCAAGGCGATCATGCTCTACACCGTGTTGGCGGTATGGCTGGTGCGTGTGCCGCTGACGTGGCTGTTCTGCTACGAAATGAGCATGGGCGTAGCCGGACTGTTCCTTGCGAATATCATCAGTCTGGTGGTTCGAGCGCTGTGCAGTCAGTTCCGATTCCATACCGGACGATGGCTGCATAAAACGGTCTGAGAGAAGAAAATACGATCTCCAAAGAGAGGGCTTCAAAGGTGGAGCTCTCTCTTTTTGCACTTCCAAATATTTCAAAATTGATTCGTTGTATGTGCTTTTTGAGCAAATGTATTCTTGAAATTGACAATTGCTTTTGCTCATGCTACCATAAAAAAGAAATTCAATAACGCCGGGACGGTATCGGAGGAAGAACATGGAGCAGCAAAATCGAATCCCTGTTGAGGAACATGGCTATGGGAAACTGCGTGCTCGATTTCACATTCCTGCCGAACGGCTGCGCGATGTGATCGATCAGGTTTCCGCTTGCGGCTGGCACGACTGCGGCGACAAGTATTCCATTCGTCGGCAGCATGAAAAGGAACTGATGCGGCATCATTTTCTGCTGATTTATACATTGAATGGCTGCGGAGAGGCGATAGTAGAGGGCGAAAAATATCATCTGACAGCAAAGACGCTGATGATTTTTCCCAAAAGCAGCCGCCATAGCTATAAAACGCAGCAGGACGGCAGATGGATATTTTACTGGATGCACATAGGCGGTGCGCACTGCAGTGCGCTGTTGGAATATCTGATGTGGGAACATGGTCGATGTATAATGCTCTCCTGCGAGGAAAAGATTCGCCAGCATATGGAAGCGCTGATTGATTCTGCCTTACGTCATGAGGCGTATGATCTGTTTGCTGCCAAGGTCGTCTCAAATATGCTGTTTGACATCATTGAGACTGCGCATTCACCCAATTACACAAAGCGCGCGCCTCGAAGTGTGGCGCACAGGATCGTTGAAATAATCGAACGGGACGATTCACTGAGCATAGCGCAGATTGCGCAGAGACTGTATTTGTCGCCCGAGCATATCATTCGCACCTTCAAAAAGGAAATCGGTATAACGCCGCATCAATATATCAGACAGCTTCGCCTCGAGCGTGCCTGCATTTATTTGAAGGAAAGTGATATGAGCGTTGCTCAGATTGCGGCGGCAGCAGGCTATTGCTCGGTCAGTTCGTTTATCGTGCAGTTCAAAAGAGTGTACGGAATCACGCCAAAGGCATATCGAAGCAAAGAGTAAACATGAAAGGAGCAATTTATATGGCTGCGCACATGACCACTAAGCAGCGATTTCTGAGAATGTATGCGCATCAGGAGGCGGATCGGATTCCGATCACTGATGTGCCGTGGGGCGGAACACTCGGCAGATGGCGGCGAGAGGGAATGCCGCAGGATGCGGACTGGGCGGAATATTTCGGCATTGACCGCACGGCGGGCATCGGTGTGGACATCACGCCCCGATATGAAAAGAAGATCATTGAGGAAACGGACGAATACAGGATATACACAACCTCATGGGGAGCTACCCAAAAGAGCTTCAAGCGGCAGGATTCCACTCCGGAATTTCTGGATTTCAAGGTAAAAACGCCTGAGGTGTGGGCGCAGGCAAAGCGCATGATGACCCTCGAGGATGACCGCATCCCGTGGGCAAAGCTCAAAGCAAACTATGACCGCTGGACGGCGGAGGGCAGATGGATCACCGCCAATTTCTGGTTTGGATTTGATGTCACTCACTCATGGATGGTGGGAACAGATACGCTGCTGATTGCCATGTATGAGGAGCCGGAGTGGGTAACGGATATGTTTGAGACCTATCTGGAGCGCTGTATCGCGCTGTTTGACCGCGTATGGGA
>CAZYQB010000143.1:0-5908 GCA_964649595.1 uncultured Oscillospiraceae bacterium
TCGGATGATTGCGGATGGATGCGGGCAGCAGCCTCGACACATCCCCTTGCAAAACAAACAGATAGCATACGCTCACCACTGCAAACAGCGTCAGCTCACCCAGCAGAAATTTCAGAAACGCGCGTCCTTTCCCTTTCTTGAACACCGATCTGCGTTCGCTATTGTGCTTCATGAAAAACGTCTCCTTCGCTGTAAGTGATGCGCGATACTGCGCTTTTACGCTGCCGGTCCTGAAATTCTCCTAAGGATACGCAGGCGCACACGCGCCGCACAGGAAAGTTACACGCCTTCCCGTCGAGCGCGCGTGCGCCGCAGACCGGATCGTTTGATATTATCTGGCAAAAATACCTTTACAAAGAATTATTTAAAAGAGTTTTAATTAATAGAGCTTATTACACGCCGCTGTAAGCGGAGAAACCACCGTCAACAGGCAGTACAACACCGGTGATGAATCCAGCTGCCTCGTCGGAGAGCAGGAACAGCAGAGCACCGAGCAGCTCCTCGGACTCGCCGAAGCGACCCATGGGCGTGCCGCGCAGGATCTTGCCGGTACGGGCGGTGGGAGTGCCATCCTCGTTAAACAGCAGAGCACGGTTCTGGTTGGTTACGAAGAAACCGGGAGCAATGGCATTTACACGGATGCCACTCTTTGCGAAGTAAACAGCCAGCCACTGAGTGAAGTTGCTTACTGCAGCCTTTGCGCCGGAGTATGCGGGGATCTTGGTCAGAGGACGGAATGCATTCATAGAGGATACATTCAGGATGTTACCGCCGCGACCAACCATGTCCTTAGCAAATACCTGAGTGGTCAGCAGAGCTGCGATGACGTTGAGGTCAAATACGAAGCGAACGCCGGCGGGATCGAGATCGAAGAAGGTCTTAACGCCTTCTACGCTGGCATCGAACTGCTCGTCATCGGTGGAGCCGCGGGGGTTGTTGCCGCCTGCGCCGTTGATGAGGATATCACAGGGACCGAGCTTTTCAACAACTTCGTCATGAGCTTCCTGCAGGCTTGCAGCATCCAGACAGTTTGCCTTCACAGCGATGGCAACGCCGCCTTCGGCTACGATGCTGTCTGCGACCTTCTGAGCTGCTTCCACGTTCAGATCCAGCACGGCAACCTTTGCGCCGCAGGCTGCGATCGCATGAGAAAACGAAGAGCACAGAATTCCGCCGCCGCCGGTTACTACGGCTACCTTATCCTTGAGGTTGATTTCAAAAGGCACTTTCATCGTGACACACACTCCTCTTATTTATATGTACAAATGTACACTTTTCATTATAATAGACCACGCCGCCTCTGTCAACATATTTTTTACGTTCACCGCGGTATAAATGCTTTTCTGGCTACTTTAAGCTGTTTTCAGTATTTCCTGAAACGATCTCGTTTATTCGCTACCGAGCCGCTTCGCCGGACTCAAGCATCGCTCTTAGTTTTTTCTGCGCCGCCTGCGTACTCTCTCCTGCCGAAATTTCATCCGCCAAACTGCATACATATGCGCGCCACTCATTTCCGAAGGCGGGTGGAGTGAGCAGATTTTCGTCGCTGAGCGCCGCTTCGATGACGCTTAATCCCCGATTGCCCTGATACATCGCCGGAAGATCTCGCACTGAAAAGGCGCGCACCTGCGTCAGCTTCGTTTGCATTTCCTCGCATAGCAGCAGCTGCATAAATTCCGTGCAAAGCTCCTGCCGCGCCTGCATATCATTTCTCTGCCATGCCGTAATCGAAAAGAGTGCCGCCTGATCGGTAAACGGCAAGCCTATGCTTTCCACCTGCCAGTCGGGTGCCTTGCCGCTTTCATCGAGCAGCTGAAGCCGCCTGATCTCCCGCTGTGTAACCGGCATGGCGGCGATCTCGCCCGATGTAAAGCGCGAATATATGCTCTCCCTCTGTCTGAAATCTTCCGGCAGACTGACCGGCAGCGCATTCGGATAGATCGTTTCCTCCTGTTCGACCTGCGGCGTGTTCTGCGGCACAGCGGTAGGCAGTCCGATCTCCAACCCCTCGCCGATCAGCGTCTGCCTCATCTGAGCACTTTGGGAATAGCTGCCTGCAAACAGAGATATAATCGCTGCCGACCAGCTCTGAAATTCGCCGTCCGCCGGTGCATCCAACACGAATGTTTCCTTCTTTTGGTCGCTCTGCACAAGCTGTGCCTGACTCCAATCATCAGGAATTTCGTTGAGCATAGATCTGTTTACCGCAACGGCATATCCGCCCAACGCGATCGGCACGGCGTATCTATCCCCCTGCCATGTTCCCAAATTGCTCAGACTGTCCTTTATCGGCAGTTCGTCGGGCAGCTGCACCAGATCATACGGCGCACCCAACATTCCCGGCGCATAGACAAGCATATCCGGCGGATTTACTGCACCGCCTGCAAAGGCGCTTAGTGTCTCTGTAGAAACATCGGTCAGCTGAATATACACCCCCTTATGCTGTTTTTCAAAGCGCGCAATACAGGTATTCAGCCATGCAGTCAGCGTACCGTTTCCACTTTGCCAGCCTTCGCATTTCCATAGCCGCAGCACGCCCGTCCATGTATTGTAGTCGCGCAGTACCAGTCCCGTTCGATCGATCTTCACGCCCACTGATGCCGCCCACAGCGGCGCAAGCGACAGCAGCACAATCATTACCAGCCACGCCGCCGCACGCATTCCTCTTCCGGCTTCTCTTTTCACACTGCTCTCCCCTTTCCCTCCAGTATATGTGCGCATTTCTCCGGCTCTGCCCATTTGACCCAAAACAACCTATTATTTCAGGCAATTCGCGCGGAATTTATCGCTTTGCTTGTTGATTGCGCTGCGCGATTTGGCTTATAATAGACACATCTACAAATTCCGACAGGAGGCTTATTATGCGGCATTCTACAAACAGATCCTCCGCTTTTCCGTGGAAATACGGCCTGTTTTTAGCCAGCTACTATCTGGCGAACGCAGTCTATCAGGGCTACGCATCCAAATACTTTGAATCCGTAGGCATGAATCACACGCAGCTTACCGTGCTGCTGACCGCCGCACCGGCAATTTCCATCATTACGCAGCCCTTGTGGGGCACCATCGGAGACCGTGCAAAGCTCAGAAACAACGTGCTCCGGCTTATGATCGCCTTTTCGGCAATTCTGGTATTAACCTACCGCATATCGAGCAGTTTCTGGTGGCTGCTGATTTCCAGCACGCTGTTTTCCGCCTTCTACACATCGGTTCAGCCGATGGGCGATTCGATCATACTCGAATCCCTTCAGCACAACAATCAGCCCTTCGGACCGCTGCGGCTGATGGGCTGCGTGACCTTCGCGGTGGGCAATCTGTTCATCGGCTTCACCATCGAAGGCAGAATGAATCTGGTGATCTATCTTACGGCTGCAGTACTGCTAATCACGCTCCTGTGTACGCGCACGCTTGCACCCACACCCGGTCATCAGTCGGCAAACGGTAAAAAGATGAATGCCATGGGCATACTGCGCCTTCCGCATATGAGCACACTGATCGCAATGCTGATGCTCATGCAGCTTACGATGGGCTATTTCTATAGCTTTTACTCACCGTATTTCACATCGCTGGAGGGCGGCAGTACGACCCTTTTAGGCTGGTGCTACTTCCTCTCGGCAATGAGCGAAGTGCCCTTCCTGCTCAATGCCGACCGCTTGGTTGAAAAGCTGGGCGTAGGCAAGCTGCTGAGCATCTGCGCTGCGGCTCTCACCCTTCGCTGGACACTGCTTGCCTCCTTCCCGAACATCTACGTTGCAGCAGGCAGTCAGGTACTGCATGGCTGGGGCTTTATCGTAATGACCGTCTCCATGTCCAAATACATGAGCGCCACCGTTCCCGATGAACTGAAAGCCAGCGGACAAATGCTACTTGCACTGGTGGGCTTCGGCATCGCGCGTGTGTTCGGCATACTGGGAGGCGGTCTGCTGTCGCAGCAGTTGGGCGGCACACAGCAGGGCTTTGCGGTCATGGCAGCCGTCAGCGGACTTGCCCTGATTCTGTTTGCCCCCAAATTTTTCAAAATGAAGCCCCTTAACGGACATACGCAAGCATAAAAACGACCCGCCGCACGGCAAAAAGGATTTTCATCCAATTCCGTGCAGCGGGTTTTGTTTTTCGCTGCGATGCGCTCATCACGCCTTATTCCTCAATCAGATATACCAGCATCTTTCTGAGAATATCCTTTCCATCTCCCATTACTGCCGCGCCTACACAGCTGGGGCAGCCGTTTTCACAGGGGCATTCCTCCAGCCGTTCAAGCGCCTGCATGAAGATGGTCTTTTCCATCTCGTAAACGCGGTCACTCAGACCTATGCCGCCCTGTATACAGTCGTAGAGGTAGAGCGTCGGCTTATGGGTAAACGGATCTTTTACATGATAGCTGACGGCAATATCCATCGCAGAACACATCAGATTCAGCGGCGCAATGTACTGGATAAGGTGCTTGAGCCCCACCATAGCATCCTGTATCTGATCCTTTTGATATTTCTCCTCCAGCTCCTCGGGCAGCGTCCACCAGCAGGCTGTGGTCTGCATTTCAAGTTCAGGCAGCGTCACCGGACCCCAGCCCAAATTTTCATGCGTGTCGAACTTGATCTTCTTGAACAGACGCACTATGGAGGAAACCAACACTTCGCCGCGGAATCGCTCCATGCGCCCGACGGTGTTCTCGTCGAACACATCCAACACCTTCATGCTGGTCGCCAGATCGGCATCGGTGTAATAGTCCACCTCTACCAAGCGCACATAGGCTTTTTTATCATCAAAATCCAGCTCCTCCACCTGATACTGCCGCCCTTCGTGCAGATAGATGGCATATTTATGCAGCAGCATAGGCACGGTAAATCGATCCATCTCGCCAATCACCAAATGATGCTTAGGATTGGAAATATCGATAATGACAAAGTTTTGATCGCACGCCGATCTCAGACTGATGCCTGCCTGAGGAAATTCCTCTGCCATCCAATGATATCTGCCGCCGCCCTTGAGCAGCAGATTTTCGTCGGCAAGATAATCAAGCAGCTCCTGCGTTCCTTCCACATTGCCGAACTGCTCGCCATGCAGAAAGGGCAATTCATACGCCGCGCACTTGACATGATTGATGAGTATATACAGATTGTCCGGATTCACCAGTGCCTGTTCAGGCGACTGGCTGAAGAAATATTCGGGATGCGTCATCATGAACTGATCCAGCGGAGTGGAACTGCCCACCACGATCAGCAGCGACTCGCTGTTTCTGCGTCCGGCGCGTCCTGCCTGCTGCCATGTGCTGGCAATGGTACCCGGATAACCGCAGATGATGCACACATCGAGCTGACCGATATCAATTCCCAGTTCTAGCGCATTGGTGGAAACCACGGTTGAAATCTGCCCTGCGCGAAGCTGCTTTTCGATCTCCCGACGAAGTGTGGGCAGATAGCCGCCGCGATAGCCTCTGACTCTGCCCGCATTGCCCAGCGGATCGCGGACGGCGTCCTTCAGGTATCTGGTCAGCACCTCCACCGTCAGGCGCGAACGAGCAAACACGATGGACTGAATGTCATTTTTCAAAAATCCCTGTGCGATGCGCCGCGTTTCGCTAACACAGCTTTTACGAATACCCAGCTGACGATTCACCACCGGCGGATTATAAAACACGACGTGTCTCTTTCCGCACGGTGCGCCGTTATCATCGATCAAGGTCGGCGTGCGCCCAATGACCAGCTTTGTAAGCTCGGCAGGGTTCTTAATGGTCGCCGAACAGCAAATAAACTGCGGATGCGATCCATAAAACGCACAGATACGCAGCAGCCTTCGAAGTACGTTCGCCAGATTACCACCGAACACACCTCTGTATGCATGAATTTCGTCAATGACGATGTATTTCAGATTTTCAAACAGCTTCACCCATTTGGCATGGTGGGGGAGTATGCCC
>CAZYQB010000144.1:0-5848 GCA_964649595.1 uncultured Oscillospiraceae bacterium
CAAATAACTGAATATTTTTGTTTTTTCACTGTCTACTTGACAGGGGGCACTTCACGCAAGGATCCACACAGTGGTTTTTTTCATGTTTTCAATCTTTGCGATTAGTGGTTTTATTTGCCTGCGATCGTCAAGCCTTCTGCGATGACCGACGGAGCACCGATACAGCTTGTACCGGGGAAACCGAATTCAAGGTCACTGCCCACACAGATGATGTTTTTAAGCAGCGCAAAATAGTTTCCTGCAACAGTGATCTGATTGACTGCCTCCTTGACCTTGCCGCCTTCGATCCGATAGCCGCGTGCGCTGAGCGAGAAGTCGCCGCTGATCTGGTTGGCGCCGGAATGCAGTCCCTCAAGCTTGGTGATGAGCACACCGTTTCCAACCTTTTCGCACAGCTCATCGAAAGACGACTCGCCTGCTTCAATATAGAAGTTACTCGGCGCAACGCCCTTGCCTGCGGCGTTGCCGGTGCTCTGAACCCCTTGCTTCTTTGCGGTTTTGAGATTGTGCATAAGCGTGGTCAATTTACCGTTTTTCACGATCTCATGGCGCGCACAGGCAACGCCCTCAGAGTCAAACGGACGGCTTGCCAGACCGCGCACACTCAGCGGATCATCCACGATGGTTACGATATCTGCAGCAACCTGTTCTCCCTCGCGTCCCTTAAAGAGCGACAGTCCCTTCTGAGCCATCTCAGCAGAGAAAACAGAACTGAAACAGCCCAGCAGTGCAGCGGTCACGTTATTTCTGAGCATAACCGTATAGCTGCCTGAAGCGACCGGCTGAGCGTGCAGACCGGCAACGGCATCCTTGGCGGCGCGTTCTGCAATTTTTTCCAGATCGATATCCGCAGGATTTCTGGAGAATTTAAAATCCATATTTACGGCAACCTTGCCATCTTCCATCGCAACGGCAGCCGCACCGCAGCCGATCACGTTATCTCTGAAGCTGACGTCAAGCCCCTTGGAATTGACGATGCGCTGTTCGCTCGCTTCGCTGACCACCTGAGTCATTTGAACCTGCTTGATCGCCGGATCGAGCGCAAGCACCTTTTGCTCCAACGCCTTTGCCATTTTGATCTTTTCCGCAGCGGTGACTTCAGCAATCGCCGGATTATACACATTCAGTTCTGGATAGGATTTACTGCCCTCGAAGATGAACTGCTCGTCCTCGCTCTCGATCATATGCGCATTGTTCAGCACACTTTCAATGAGCAGCTCCACGGCATCTTCATCAAACACCTGTGTAGTCGCTCTGCCCATTTTGCCATCGATCAACGCGCGAAAACTCAGACCGCATGAGGATGCGACGCTGTAATCCACAATGGAACCGCCCTTGACCGCTACCGTAAATTCATCTCCGGTGTTATAGCACGCCTCTGCCGCTTCATAGCCTTCCTCAGCAGCACGGGCAAACAATCTCTGGATAAAATCATTGATGTTCATGCTTTCCATATACTGTGTGCCTCCTCTTTAGCGACCACCGACCGTCAGGCTGGTGACACGGATCATAGGCTGACCGACATTGGTGGGCACGGAGCCACTCATCGAACCGCACATTCCCTGAGCCATAGTCATATCCTTGCCCACACGGTCAATCTTCATCAGTACCTCGCTGCCCTTGCCGATCAGCGTTGCGCCGCGTACCGGGCGATCGATCTTACCGTTTTTAACCAAATAGCCTTCCATGACCGAGAAGTTGAATTCGCCGGTAGACGGATTGACCGAACCGCCGCCCATCTTCTTGGCATATAGCGCATTGCCTGCGGTGGAGATGATTTCGCTCTCATCATGTTCTCCGGGAGCGATAAAGGTATTTCTCATTCGGGAAATGGGTGCATAGGTATAGTCCTGGCGACGCGCACTGCCAGTGGAGGGCATTCCCATGCGGCGACCGTTCAGACGATCTACCATGTAATTCTTTAGGATGCCGTTTTCGATCAGTACGAGACGGGTGGTAGGCGTACCTTCATCGTCGATGTTGATGGAGCCCCACTCATTGGGCATGGTGCCGTCGTCGATGGCGGTTACAATGGGCGAAGCGATCTGCTGACCGAGCTTACCGCAGAATTCAGAGTTGCCCAGAGCCACCTGAGAAGCCTCCAGAGAGTGTCCACACGCCTCATGGAAGATAACACCGCCAAATCCGTTGTCGATGATAATAGGCATCACACCTGCCGGGCACGGTTCTGCGCTCAGCATGGTCACTGCTGTTTTTGCCGCCTCTTTCGCTTCTTCCTCTACATTTACGCGAGTGTTAAACAGTTCAAAGCCCATCATTGCACCGGGTGTTGCCGAGCCGGTCTGATTCTCCGTACCATTAGAAGCAACCGCACTGATGCCCATGCGAGTATACACACGCTTGTCAGAAGTAAACAACCCTTCGGTATTGGCGATGGTCACATCGGTTTCCCATCCATAAAGCGTTACCTGTACCTGCGCGATGGCAGCATCATAACTCTTTGCTGCCTTATAAGCATCGTGCACCAGTCGAGCGCGTTCTGCAGCCGGAACATCCATCGGAAGGCGCTCGATAGCATGGATATTTCGAATCACTGAACCGGTCAGATGAATCTTCCGTACATTGCTGCCGCTGCCGATGGCATCCGACGCCTGACGCGCGATCTTCATCAGACCCTTTTCAGAGGTATCATTGGTATGCACATAAATGCTTTCCAGCCCCTTATAAACCTGAATGCCTGCGCCGTGACGGCGGCTGGTAATTGCATCATCAATTTTTCCATCGATCAAGCCTACATTCGTTCTGCGAGTATCCTCTAAAAACAGTTCGGCAAAGTCGCCGCCCGTGCTTATGGCTGCCGCCAGTACCCGTTCGGCTGTTGCTTTTGTCATCATATTCATTTCCTCCTGAGGCATTTGATTTTCGGCAAAAGCCGCTTGGGTTTATTATACCACAATTTTAATACAGAATCAACAGTCACTCAATCCGTTTTTCCGAACAGCGGATCGACCTGTTCCTCAGGCTGATTTTGAGATCGCTGCAGCAGTCTTTCCAGCAGCATTGGCGCGCGATACTCCACCGTTTCGCTGGGCAGACTCTCTATCACCCGACCGAGCTTCATAAATCCTGCATGGCGCGATATCACGCAATACTGCGCATCAGTGCCGGGGCCGCAGGATTCATCCACAAAGGTCAGATAAGAGCCTGCCGATCCGCTTATTATTCCGACTTCGGTCGTTTCTCCATTTCTTCCGGCGCGTAGGATGTGATACTGTGCATAGGAGTCCGGCGAAACAAAGGAAACCGCCGGATAGCCGCTTTTTTCGTCAGTCATTACATACACCGCATCCACCCGTTTCGGTTCGTTCCATCGATCACTGACCAGTACAGGAATTTGTGCGTCAGGCAAGATCTCGCTCATCAGATACTCTGAAGGCGTATTTTCACTGGCAAGCATCGCCGTTCTATCTTCGATCAGTGCACTTGAATCGATCAAAACCTCACTCATTCCCAATGGAATTGAAAACTCCCCTCCATTTGAAGTTTTTTCAGTCATTTTTAGAAATTCTGCCGTCAATTTCGCAGGATATGTGCCGCCGGTAGTTCCGTCGGGCAGCATATGCTGCTCGTCCGGTATGTCAAATCCCTGCCACACCGCAACAGCAACCGACGGCGTATAGGCAACCGTCCACGCATCGCGATTGCCCCCCTGTGCATTCCCCACCGTGCCGGTTTTTGCTGCCACCTCAAATCCGACTTCGGTCAGTTTCTTTGCAGTGCCGTATGTTGCAGTATCTTGAAGCATATCCGTAATCATGCGCGCACTTTTTTCATCCATCACATACTCATTTTCTGCTTCATATTCGTACAACACACGCCCGTAAAGATCCTCAACCCGTCGAATTGTATGCGGCTTGACCTGATAGCCGCCGTTTGCAAGCGGCGCATATGCCGCACAAAGCTGTGCAGGAGATACGCCTTCAGTGAGAGAACCGAGCGCCAGCGACAGGTTGCTGTCCGAATCGGTCAATTCGATTCCCGCCCTTTGCGCATACATTTTCGCCGCTTCAATGCCCGTTCGGGTAATCAGATCCACTGCCGCAAGGTTCATCGAACGCGTCAGCGCCTGCCTGAGCGTGACTGTACCGTATGCCTTGCCGCTTGCATTGGAAGGCATATATCCGCCGCCGAAGTCACGTGCTTCATCCTGTATCAAGCTCATCGGCGTATAGCCTAAAAAGTCTATGGCAGCAGCATACACTGAAATTGGCTTAAATGCTGAACCGGGCTGGCGCTTGATCTGCGTAGCACGATTGAGTCCTCGCTGCGTCTCATAGCTGCGTCCGCCAATCAGACACATAATTTCACCATTTTCGGGATCGAGCGCAATCAGTGCACCTTCCGGCTTAACTCCATCCGCCGCAGCGGCAGGAAAATATGTTTCATCCCGAAACAACTCCTCTGCACTCTGCTGCATATCTTCCCGCAAAGAAGTATAGATCCGATATCCGCCGGAGAGCAGCTCCTCTGCCGAGCAGTTCAGCACACTCTCCGCTTCATAAAGCACCTGATCGATATACCATCCGCCTGCGTACTCCTGTGAGGCCACCTTCACGTCGATTTCTTCCAACTTTGCTTCATCCGCCGTTTCCCGGGAAATCAATTCTTCGCGCACCATCGCATCAAGCACCAGATCGCGCCTTTCAATCGCCTTGTTCATATCAATATGCGGTGCGTAGCTGGAAGGCGCCTTGATGATCCCTGCCAACATCGCGCCTTCTGAAAGTGTAAGCTCTGAACAGGACTTGTCAAAATAGCTCTGTGCTGCCGCTTCAATCCCATATGCGCCGCGCCCGAAGTAGACTACATTTAAATACATCTCCAGTATTTCATCCTTGCTGACCCGTTTTTCTAACTGCAGGGCAAGCCATGCTTCCTGCGCCTTCCGAGAAAGCGTTTTTTCGCTGGTCAGATGTGTCAACTTGATAAGCTGCTGCGTAATGGTGCTGGCACCCTCCCGATAACCGCCGGCGCGCAAATTGCTGAGCAGCGCACCTCCGATCCGCCAGATATCCACCCCCGGATGCTCGTAAAAACGCGCATCCTCGATAGCAATAAAGGCATTGCGCACATATTCCGGCACCTGCTCAATTTCTACTGCCGTTCGATTCTCGCCGCTGTGCAGTCCGGCAGCGATCTTGCCATCGGCGTTATATAACACCGTCGTCTGACTCAGTGAGGTCAGCTTTTCCATATCCAGCTGCTTCCATGAAGGAAAATCCAGCAGGTATATAAATACGATCACCCCCAGAGCAAATACTGCTCCAATTCCCCACAGTATCTTTCTTTTCATCTTTTTTCTCACGCTCCTTCCGCACCCTTTTTAAGCACACTTCGCCGTTTATTCTTTCCCGAAATACCTGTTCATAGCCGCCGATCTGCAAAAAGAGAGCCGCTTGTTTCATGATCGAATGTTCATGAAACAAACGGCTCTCTTTTATTATTGCGATCTGTTATTACTTTGCTCTGTCATTTGCAGTGGCAACCAGCTTCACACCGGTTCCGGCGATGTCCTCGCACAAAACCTGACCGATTGCAATAGGCGCATCCACGCGCAGTACGCACAGCGCCTTGAGAACAGCATCAATGTCTGCCTTGCGAACGGAGTCTGCAGTCTTGACCGAGCAGACCGGACGCACGCCGCCATTTACGCGCACGCTTGAGGTGACCACGCGCATGGGGCACTTCATTTCCTGAATACCGTATTCCTCGCCGCGGCGGCAGGTGTTGCCGGTCACGGTGTAATTGTCGCCGTCTTTGGTAACGGTCAGACGGCAGCCCATCGGGCAGCGGATACAGGTCATTTCCTTAACTTCCATCTGACTTA
>CAZYQB010000145.1:0-5846 GCA_964649595.1 uncultured Oscillospiraceae bacterium
ACTGAAAGAACTGCGTGCATCACTGGAAACGATCAGCAGGGCTTCTTCTGAGCTGATTACCGAGATTGATAGGCATATGGCGGAGCTGAGCAGGGAAATACCGATGATAGAAACGTCGTCGGAGCAATGTGGTATGGATGGTTGTATCGGAGACGTTAGTGTGAATCATGATGAAACGCCTGCCTATGCAGAATATATTGACCTGGCAGCGGGACATGAAATGACCGAAAAAGAATTGGAAAACAATTTCCTCAACAATCCTGCGGATATATTTGCAATTTATCAGTTGAGGGACATGGAAGCGACCAGAGATCTGCGTTTTGAGCCGCTGGCGCGTATTCAGGCGGCAGGTCATGAAGTGAGGGTGGATAACTATGAACAGGTTTATACTGCGCCGCTGTCTTCGGATTCCGAAAAAGACACGTTCGATCATCTGAACAGCCTGTTCTTTCGGTTTAATCAAGAACGACCGGAAGATTTTCGGGGGCATAGTTTGTCGGTCAGCGATGTTGTTGCACTGAAGCAGTCGGGGCAGATATCCTGCTTTTATGTTGATCGCTGGGGTTTTAAGGAGCTGCCGAACTTTCTGCCGAGGAACAATCCGCTTCAAAATGCAGAGATGGCAGTGGAAGATGATTACGGAATGATCGACGGAATCATCAACAACGGAAGAAAGGACGCACATGAACCGAAAAGGAAATCTGTGGCGGAGAAATTGCTTGAAGCTCCGAGAAAAGCAAGAAGGTCACGTCCGCAGACGGTGAAAAAAGCACATGAAAGATAGGCTATTGATATTCATGGAGATTCGTCGTATAATAAAGGTAAGAAAAGAGGTGAGGCAGATGTGTTCGCAGCAGCAGTTGACAGGCATTATTGAGCGACTGATCGGAGATGCAAAGGCTATTTTCGGAGATTCCATTCATGAAGTGATTCTCTACGGTTCTTATGCACGTCAGGATTCCGACGAGGAATCGGATGTAGACGTCATGGTTTTGCTGGATCTTCCGCGCGAGCAGCTGCCCGCTTACAGAAGATCCATTGCGGAGATCAGCGGCAATCTCCTGTTTGAATTCGGCGTAGTGATATCTCCGGTGTTGGAAAGCAAGGCGTTTTTTGAACGCAATCGTGAAACGTATCCTTTCTTCAAAAACGTAGATCGGGAGGGAATCAGATATGTGTCCTGAATCGGCACCCATGGATCTGGCACTGTATCGCCTCGAGAAGGCGAAGGAAATGCTCAAAGATGCAGAGCTGCTGTTCAAGGCAGATCAGTGGTCATCTGCCAATAATCGAGCATACTATTGTATCTTTCATGGAATGCGTGCCATGCTTGCATTAAAGCAGATGGATTTCAAGAAGCATTCGGGCGTGATTGCCTTTTTCAATAAGGAGTTCATCCACGGCGGCACATTTCCCAAGGAGTATTTGACGGTCATCAATAATGCGTCCATTATCCGCAACAACAGCGATTACGATGATTTCTACATCTGTAGCCGTCAGGAAACGGAAGAGCTGATCGCCGATGCCAAGAAATTCATTGCGGAAGTTGCGGCATATCTGGGAAAAGTAAAAGCATAAGGGCAATTCAACTTCATACAGATCAACGGTACCGACATGAGCAATCATGCCGGTATTTTTTATTGCCTTACGAAAGGAGACATTTAATGCGTTTTACCATAGAGGAAATCAATCTCATATGCATGTATGATACGGGGACGCGGACAGGACTGATCGGTGCTTTGACCGACATGATCGGGTATTTGCAGGAAGATGAGGCTGAACTCAGAGCTCTTGCCGAGTCGGTTATTTCTCAAATGCATGCCATGACGGACGAGGAATATGCACAGATCCAACAGGAGTTCATACCCAATTACGAAGAAACGGAGGAGTGATATGCCCGACAGAACCTCAAGTTTTATTCAACTGGCAAACGATACGGCGCAGAGCGTAACCTCGACCTATAAAAACTGGACGGGCTTTCTGACCACGGCGTCCCGCCTGTACAAATATCCTTATCATGAGCAGCTCATGATTTATGCTCAGCGACCGGACGCCGTTGCCTGTGCATCTTATGATCTATGGAACAAAGCCATGCGGCGATATGTACGGCGTGGTGCAAGGGGAATTGCACTACTCGATACTTCAGGAGAATATCTGAAGCTGAAATATGTGTTTGATATTTCAGATACACGGGAGCGTGCCGATGCCCGACAGATGAAGCTGTGGCAGATGAATAAGCGGTATGAGCAGAGTGTTTCAGATATGCTGGCACAGGAATATGATGTTCCATCTGGAAACGATCTTGTTTGGCAGATGGAACAGACCGCATCGAAGCTTGCTGATGACTATTGGCAGAACAATCGCAGAGATCTTCTCGGTATCGTTGACGATTCGTTTCTGGAAGGATATGATGAATTCAATACCGCGGTTTCGTTTCGCCGCGCCGCTGCAGCAAGCATCAAGTATTCTCTACTTGTTCGATGCGGTATGAATCCGGAAGATTACATGGCGCATGAGGATTTTTTCAACGTTTTCGACTGGAATACCCGGGATGCGGCGATTGCCTTGGGAACGGCAGTCAGCGAATGCAGCGGACAGATTCTGCGGCAGATTGAAAGGACAATTCGCGACTATGAAAGGAGCAACGCTAATGAAGTACATCAAGAACGGGGATTACCTGATTCCCGACCTGACGCTGAACGTACAGCCGACACCGCTGGGCAGATACGGCAGGATGCGGAAGGCATACCTGCAGAAGCATCGACCGATATTGTGGAATCGGATGCTGCTGAACGGAATACTGGACAATCATCTCAGGGAGATCGAGACGGCGGCGAACAGGCGGATCGAGCAGATGATGCCCGAAATGATGAAGGCGGCGAACATGACCGAGAGCCTCAAAGAGCAGAACCCGATGCTGTGGGCGCAGCAGATGAACAACCTGAAGATGCAGATCGAGGAAGTGATTCTGACAGAGCTGATCTTCAGCTGAGTTTCCTCGGTGCGGACCTTCAGGGCAGCATGTTCCCTTCCGAGGCAGAGCAAATTAAACAAATCGATCAGGCGGAGAGCGTAATTGATGCGCCTTTCGCCTTTTCTGTTTCTCAGGAGGAAATGGATCATATTCTGCGGCTAGGCGGCAATGCAGAATATGCGCGGATGCAGATTGCGGCGGAATTCATGAAACGGAAGCCGCTTGAAGAACAGGCAGAATTTTTGAAGAATGCTTTTCGGGGCAGCAACGGCATTCGAATCGGTGAGCGCAGTCTTGCGGTGTGGTATGCGGACGAAGGTATCCGAATTGCGCAGGGCAGGGGTGCGAGATATGACAGTCATGCACAGATCGTTTCGTGGTCGGATGCTGCCAAACGCATCGGTGAACTGCTGGATGACGGGCAATTTGCCACCAATGTGGAGCTTGATGAAGCACCCGGCTATGAGCGCAGACAGATTGCTAAAAACATTCTGTATCTGCGGCAGGATGTCTCGGACGCCGCCCGTGAAAAGGGAAGGCTTGCCAGCCTCGAACCGCTGAGGGGAGGCGGATTTCCTGATGAAAATGTACGACTTGCGGACAAGCTGGCTGATCCTGAGTTCAGAAACAGGCTGATCGGAGAAATGGAGCGGTTTGTTTCTGCTTATCGGGAAAACAGGGAACTGCTTCGTTTTCACTTTCATCGCCCGCAGAAAATTCTTGACCGATTGAACGATCTCAATCTGCTTCACCGCGAATATGCCTCGCAGATGCCGGAGATTCCGTGGGTAAGCGAATTTATCACAGAAGATGAGATTAACGCTGCACTTTCCTTTGGCAGCAGTATGGAAGGGGCTAAAGGAAGAATATATGAATATTTCATGCAGCCTCACACGCCGCAGAAACAGGCAGAGTTTTTGAAAAATGAATACGGCACAGGCGGTCGTTCCCATGCGCTTTCGGGAAGTAATGGAAGTTGGATGGATTACGACGGCAAGGGGATTTGCTTGCGCAAGGGCGGATGTCCCGAAGTGAGTCTAGGATGGAGTGAAGTCGCCCGACGAATGAATGATATTGTCCGTCGTGCAGATTATTTTCCTGATCGGATTCGAGAGGAAGCAGTAAGTCACGATATCGGAAACGGAGAAATCGTGGATGAAGAAGCAAATGCCGATACGCCGTTTGTTCGTCAGGTCATGGAAGATGCTGAATCTGCCGTAGAAACAGGAGTAAATACTCGTGAATCGGAAGCTGCAATCGTTCAGCCTGACTCCCGTCCGTACGCAGTCGGAGATACCGTCTATCTTGAGGATACTCCCTTTGAGATCACCGAAATCGGACTGTTTGACGTGCAACTGCGCGATCCTGAGATGACTTTCCCGATCCTGCGAGTGGAGAATAAAGAAACCTTTGAACGACTGTTGGCGCAGGATGACAGAAATGTTCATTTCACACCTGATAGACAAGAGCCTGAACCGATTGTGCCGCCTGCTGCAGCAAATTTCCGCATCACCGATGATCATCTGGGCGAGGGCGGCCCGAAAGCCAAGTTCCGCATGAATATGGATGCCATCCGTCTTTTGAAAACGCTGGAAGCGGAAGGTCGAATGGCTACTGCAGAGGAACAGGAAATTCTGTCCCGCTATGTCGGGTGGGGCGGTCTGGCGGATGCTTTTGACGGAAACAAAGCAGCGTGGGCAAGTGAATATCGTGAGCTTCAGTCTGTTCTTACACAGGAAGAATATGAAGCAGCCAGAGCATCTACGCTTAATGCCCATTATACCAGTCCTACGGTCATTCGTGCGATCTATGAAGCGGTTGAACGGATGGGATTTCGTACGGGCAATATTCTCGAACCGTCCATGGGCGTTGGCAATTTCTTCGGTCTGCTGCCCGAGAAAATGAAAGACAGCCGTTTGTACGGCGTGGAACTGGACAGCATTACCGGAAGAATCGCCCGTCAGCTCTATCCAAAGGCGGAAATTACCGTCGCAGGATTTGAAACGACTGATCGGAGAGATTTCTTTGACCTTGCAATCGGCAACGTGCCTTTCGGACAGTATCAGGTAGACGACAAGGCATATAACAGACTGGGATTTTCTATCCATGATTACTTTTTTGCCAAAACGTTGGATCAGGTGCGCTCGGGCGGCGTGATTGCCTTTGTAACCTCTCGATACACGATGGACAAGCAGTCTCCCGAAGTCAGAAAGTATATTGCTCAGCGTGCCGAATTGCTGGGCGCGATCCGTCTGCCCAATAATGCCTTCCGTGCGAATGCGGGTACGGATGTGGTTTCGGATATTATCTTCCTGCAGAAGCGCGACCGTCCCATTGACATCGAACCCGATTGGGTACATCTTGGGCAGAATGCGGACGGATTTTCTATCAACAGCTATTTTATCGATCATCCTGAGATGGTGCTGGGAAAACAGACAAGCGAAAGCACGCAGTACGGCAGACAGGATTTTACGGTTGTTCCCATCGAAGGAGCAGAACTGTCCGAACAGCTGCATCAGGCAGTACAGAATATTCGAGGAACCTATACCGAAGCGGAGCTGCCTGATCTGGGGGAAGGAGAAATGATTGACACCTCTATTCCTGCGGATCCGAACGTTAAAAATTACTCCTACACCGTCGTGAACGGCGATGTCTACTACCGCGAGAACAGCCGTATGGTTCGTCCGGAGCTGAGTCAGACAGCGCAGGAACGAATCAAAGGATTGGTGACACTACGGGACTGTGTTCATCGTCTGATCGACGCACAGCTGAACGAATCGGGAGAAGAATCAATCACTATGGAGCAGGCGGAACTGTACAAACTGTATGATGCTTTTTCCGAAAAGTACGGACTGATCAGCGACCGTGCCAA
>CAZYQB010000146.1:0-5810 GCA_964649595.1 uncultured Oscillospiraceae bacterium
ATATGATTCTTGTCAAAATCGGAACGAATCTGGCTTTGATCGGTTGTATGCTTGCAGCCGATAAAATTACAAAATCATTTGTATGGAAATGCGCATCAATAACGCTGCCGACGTGCGCTGTTATGATTCTGGGCGGAGCAATCGCGTTATGGGTCGTAAAGCATGAAAGTGTTATTCGATCAATTATTGTTTCATGGAATACGGACTTGTTTTCGTGCCTGAGCATTATGGGAGCAGTAATCGCAAGCTTGCTATTGACTGGTGAAAAAGGTAAAGCATAACTACATTCAAAAAAGCTGCTGCGAAAGCAAAAAATGCTAAGCGCCCGTATCTGTACACCTTCGTGCTTGCAATGAATGGAGAGAATCACAGATATATTCGCTGATCTCCACAAAACGCACTGAAAGGGCAAAAGACGATCTTCACTAACAATGATGCCGGTGAGGATCGTTTTTTGCGTTTGAGTCAAAAGGCGAGGAGACACTGAAGGGAGGTAAGAAAGCAGTGGAGTAGTTCGAAATAAGATCAAAGCGCCGAATGAGTAATGTTTTCGCTGTCGACTTAACCGAAGGCGGCTTTTTCATGTGGCTTTGAGCCGTTATAATGAGAGCAACGATTTCTCACGGAGGTATATCAATGTTACTCACTGCAGAGAATATCTATAAAAATTACGGCATGAAGCAGCTGTTGGACGGCGTGACGCTCTATCTGAATCAAGGAGAACGCGTTGGTCTAATTGGGGTCAACGGTACTGGCAAGAGTACTTTCCTGAAGATTCTTGCAGGCGTTGAGGAGCCCGATTCCGGTCGCGTGACCCGCGATCCCAATGTGCAAGTCTCTTATCTGCCGCAGATTCCGTCAATGAATAACGATCTTACCGTACTGGAACAGGTATTTGCAGGACACCCGGATGAGTTCCGACAGCTGAATGAATACGAAGCCAAAGCAACGCTTGCCAAACTTGGTATTACCAATTCTGATCAAAAGATCGGTCAGCTCTCCGGCGGTCAGCGCAAGCGGGTGGCGCTGGCGGCTGTATTTGTTCACCCTGCCGATATTCTGATTCTTGACTAACCTACCAACCATCTCGACGCCGAAATGGTCACTTGGCTAGAGCAGAAGCTGTCGAAATTTACCGGCGGTTTGGTCATGGTTACCCATGATCGATACTTCCTCGAAAATGTCGTTACGCGCATCGCCGAAATGTCCTTCGGAAAAATGTATCTCTACGATGCCAGCTATTCCAAATATTTGGAGTTGAAAACGCAGCGGCTCGAAATGGCTCTCTCTTCCGAGCGCAAGCGTCAGGCTCTTTTGAAGAAAGAAACCGAATGGATCATGCGCGGATGCCGCGCTCGCTCTACCAAAAGCACCGAGCGCATTGCCCGTTACGAGGCTCTCAAGGCACAGGAAGCACCACCTGAGGACAGCACCGTCTCCATTACTGCCGCTGCCTCTCGTCTGGGGCGCAAGACCGTTGAACTGGAGCATATCTCCAAGACCTACGGTGATCGCACTGTCATCCGTGATTTCTCCTATACCGTGCTGAGGGATGACCGCGTGGGCATTATTGGTCGCAACGGCGCCGGTAAATCCACTCTGCTGAACATAATCGCTGGTAAGCTTACTCCTGACAGTGGCTCTGTGGGCTTTGGCGAAACCGTCCACATCGGCTATTTTACTCAGGAAGGACGCGAAATCAATCCCGCGCAGCGACCTTACGACTACATTCACGAAGTCGCCTCCGAGGTTCACACAAAAGAAGGGCGTATTTCTGCGACTCAAATGATGGAACGCTTCCTGTTTTCCTCTGATCTGCAGTTTTCTACCATCGGCAAACTCTCCGGCGGGGAAAAGCGCCGCCTTTATCTGCTTGGTATCCTGATGAGTGCTCCCAATATTCTGTTGCTGGATGAGCCTACCAATGATCTCGATGTAGAAACGCTGACCATTCTGGAAGATTACCTCACTGAATTTCCAGGCGCGGTAGTAGCGGTTTCTCATGACCGCTATTTTCTGGATAAGTTTGCTACGTCAATTCTTGAAGTGCGCGGCGACGGAGAAGTTCGCCGCACCATGGGAGGCTATTCTGACTGGATGCTTCTGCGTGAAATGGATGAAAGATCCCTCGTCAAAAAGGAAAGTCATGATACCCGTGAAAAACGCACTGATCGTCCGCAGAAGCTGAAATTTTCCTTCAAGGAACAACGCGAGTATGAAACCATCGATCAGGAGATCGCAAACATTGAGGAGCGCATCGCTGCCTGCGATGCGGATATCTGCCTCAATGCCAGCGACTATGTCCGCCTGCAGGAGCTTACTGAGCAAAAATCCACGCTGGAAGCTCTATTAGAAGAAAAGACCGATCGTTGGTTTTATTTGAATGATCTCGCTGAGAGAATTGCCGCACAGAGTTCCAATAAATGATACATTAGCAAAAAGAAGTTCTGCGTGATTATTAAAGGTCATTATATTTATGAAACAGACTCAGAGGCACCGTTAGGCGGATGCCTCTGAGTCTGTTTCTGGTTTGCAGTCATCCATATTTTGGGAAAATATTTTCTATTCATACAATCAGCCGCTGCACTTTGACGTCTAATAGGTGTAATGAACGTTCAGAACACACAAAGGAGCGAAGCACATGGATAGGGAGATATTCTCTGAGCGCGTGCGCAGAGCGCAGCATCGACTCTATCGCATCGCTTGCGGACAACTGCGCAGTCCGCACGATCGCGAAGATGCCGTACAGGAGGCGATATTGAAGGCATGGCGAATGCGCTTCACCTTGCGGAATGAAGCTTATTTCGAAACATGGCTTATTCGTATCCTGATTAACGAGTGCCACAATATTCAGCGCGGCAACAAGAAATGTATGCCGCAGGAGACCTTCAGAGAGGAAGCGTATATGCCTGATGAATATGCAGACCTGCGAGAAGCTGTGCAGCAGCTGGATGAATCGCTTCGGCTTCCCGTGATATTGCATTACATCGCAGGTTACGACACCAAAGAAGCAGCGCGCATCCTGCGCATACCACACGGAACGCTGTGTACGCGGCTGAAGAGGGCACGACAGAGCATGAAGGAATTTTTGAAAAATACCTGACTGCGGAAGGAGAAAGGACAATGAAAAAGAGACAGTGGAGCGATATCTATGGAGAAACTCCGATTTCCTTCCAAATGAAGGTGGAGAATACACTCAAGCGATTGGAGGAACCGGAAATGAAGAAAAGGTACAGTTTTTCGATGATACTCGTTGCGGCGGTGCTTATCGTATTGCTGGCGGGTACGGCGGTGGCAATGGGCTATTCGCACATCATGGAATACTTTGAGCGCGGACAGATCCAGCCACTGGATGGCGCAGAAGAATTGATTCAGACCAACTTCGGTACGCAGGAATTGGAGGAGACACCCATTCAGATCATTATAGAAGAATCTGTATTTGACGGAAATACGGCGGTCGTTCAGCTGCTGATTTCTCCGACAAATCCCGAAGAACACGCGCTGTTGAATATGGGAATTCAGGATTATCCCGAATCAGTGTATGATCTGGAAATCACCGATCGGAGTAACGGCAATCAGAGCATTCGTGTGGTTAGACGCAAGGACGGCAAAGAAATAATCAATTATAGTGTGTCACTTCGTCAGGCAGATGAAAATGCAGCATATACCTTTGGAATGGATACTTTAGATGCTGAGGAACTGGAAAATGGCAGCGTACGCGTGTGGCTGGAGGGCAAGGTGATTGAGGGCTTTGCCAATCAGATAGAATTGATTGTTTCGGGAAAGTACGATTTTCTGAATGAACTGAGCAAAGAGAGCAGTATGGGTTATACCTACAGCTATTCCAAGGAAATTGTTTTGAACAACCCAAACAGAACCATTACAGCAAAGCTGATGCCTGTGGATAATATGGGCGGTGAACGCTTTGAAATCATGTCGGCGTGGCTGGAGTACAGTCCTCTGATCGGACAGCTCACCGTTGAATATGCTTATGATCCAGATTTGAACAATGAGCCGATGGGCATCGAGTTTCGTCTGTATGACGCGGACGGAATGCGAATTGCAGCCCGTTCGGGTTCGGAAACCTATCTCGGAACCCGTGAGGACAGCTGGGAGCTTTTGCGTTTAAAAGATGAGGTGCAGTCCTTTGAGCAGTTTCCCGAAAGAGTGTATCTGGAAGCAAAGGTCATCGGCGAGGATAAGACGCTTGGACGGGTGGAATGTCTGGTAACGGAAGTCGAAGCTGTTGAATCGGTGCTTGATGAGATGACGGCAGTACGCGAGGAAAAATACCCTTCATTCCTCAAACTTGAACCAAACGGAAGCTGGGAGGGTGAAAAAATCTGCTTGCTGGGCGGTACTCTCCGTACTGGACGCAATGTTGAACTCATGTTCACTTATAAAGGTGATTATAAAGAACTTATAGGGCTGAAAGTGGAATACAAATGGCAGGACGGTTCGTTATTCGGAACGGCAGTAAAGAGCGCAGGTACCATAAACGATGACTACATTGTGCTCAACCAAGTTCTGGACGGAAATATTTGGCCGAACAGCATGGTGCTCGAATTTACGCTCAATGGAGAAGTAATTGACTCTTTTGAATGTACCAACACGGCGGTTTGGGAGGAAGAATAAGTTTTTCGGACGATGCACATGATATAGAAATTCTGCAGGATGGAGCATGGGTGACGTGCTCCATCCTGCAGATGTTTTTTATGGATTCTTCTGATATAAGGCTTTTCTTCCATGAAGCGTAAAAGGATATCATCTACACAAAGCCGAAATTTCCTTCCGGCTCGCCGTACCAGTCATATTCAGCTTGCGAATGGTTACAGCGGAAGCTGTATTGGCAAAAGCGACTGCTTCCGTCATCGGCGTATCACAAGACAGCGCGCAGGCAAGTGCGGACAAAAAAGTATCTCCCGCACCGCAGATGTCGATGGGTGGATCGATCTTTTGAGCAGCTGCGTGATGAATATGATCGTTTTCACAGAGCAGACAGCCCTGCTCTCCAAGCGTTATGATGGCGGGTTTACCGGTTTTCCTGCTCAAACGCTGCACGATTTCTTCATAACTGCCGTCAAACTGCACGACGCGTGAAGCCTCTACTTCGTTAGGCTTTACGATAACATTCTGATACAGGGCAATCCGATCTCGGCTGTCTACGATGATTCTTCTGCCGCTTCTGCCCATTTCACAGAGTCTTGCCCGAATACGCGGCGTAATACAGCCAAATTTCAGCTGATCACATACACAGATGACATCGGCATCCATTTTGTTCAACGCATCGAGTAGAAGTTGTTCTTCATTTGTAGGTATAGGCGTGTGGTTTTCGAAATCCAGTCGCGGATCTTCATAGATCACGCCCGAAATGCCTTTGCGAAGTGGCTTTATGTACGCAGAAGTAATTCTGCCAAACGATGCAATCAGCGCGGATACATCTGCGCCCGCATTCGCAAGTAGACGTTTGAGCGCATCACCGCGCCAGTCACAGCCGATCATGCCGATAGCCGATACCTTCTGCGGCTTGAGCGCACAAATATTGCACACCACATTTCCCGCACCGCCGGGCGACATACGCTCTTCGATAATGGGCAAAGGGAAATGAGGAACCTCACGGGACAATTCGCTTTTTGTCATATCGGCAGTCCAATAGACATCCAGACAGAAGTCACCGATGACCGCGATGTGTGCGCCGTCGATCCATTTGAAGATTTTCTTTAAGCTCATTCTGCCTTCCAGCCTTTCTCGATCAGCAAATCATACAGCGCAGGAATAGACTGCTGATGATCCAAACAGAAATGCCAGCC
>CAZYQB010000147.1:0-5765 GCA_964649595.1 uncultured Oscillospiraceae bacterium
CATCGCAGAAGGCTTGACGATCGCAGGCAAATAAAACCACTAATCACAAAGATTGAAAACATGAAAAAAACCACTGTGTGGATCCAGCGGAGAATCACACAGCGGTTTTTAGTGTTTGGAGACTCATTCACCCTGATAGGCAACGAGGGTGGCATCCTGAACGCCGTCGATAGAATTGAGCTTGTTGAGAAGAGCATCCTGCTTTTCAACGCGCAGCTCAACGGTCATTTCGGAGCCGTTTCGGGAAACGGTCTTGGACTTGGTCTGGCTGACTTTCACGCTGCTGAGTACCTTGGTGATGGCGGCTTCAGCGGCGGGAGCGTAGTGGATGACCAGCAGATAGGCGTTTGCCTTGCGGAAGTTCATGTGAGAGCAGAGGATGATAAGACCCGAGATGCAGACCAGCGCGACGGCGGCATAGAAGAACTGACCAGCGCCCAGCAGAATGCCCATGGTCAGTGCCCAGAACATATAAGCAGTGTCCAGAGGATCCTTGACCGCGGTACGGAAACGAACGATGGACAGCGCGCCGACCATGCCCATGGACAGCTGGATCGATTCACGGATACAGGCAACGACCGGGGTGGTGATGAGGGTCATCATGACCAGCGTCATGCCGAAATTGCTGTTGTACATTACGCCGCGGTAGTTGGTGCGGTATACCCAGAAGATCGCCATACCGACGCCGAAGGCGAGCAGGATGGAGAATACGATGGTCATCCAGGAATCAGGCTGGATGGTCTGGTTGGCGAAAATCGATGCGATGCTGGACTTGGACAGATCAGTGGTAAGCAGGTTAAACATGGAAATGCTCCTCCTTATGAATTCACATAAAATACTTATTACTCGCCGAGCGGCTCAAAACGCCGACACAGCGTGTATTTCGAGATAGCGCAGTGATCTGCCGGAATGGCAGAGAGCAGCTTGCGGATAAAATCGGGCAGGTAGCGGTCATACTTGACTTCCAGAATGACTAGTCCTGAATCGATGGGTGAAATGCCGTTGAGCTGTGCATTGAACAAATCTTTGCTGTGAAGTCCGGTATGCAGTCGCTTGTCAAAGGTGATTCGCACATTCTCGATCGGGTGCATATAGGCTTCACGCGCATAGTCCACAATGACTACTGGTTTGAGCCCGTTTACGCGCATTTCGCGGTACATATCCTGTAGCAGCGGATTGGAGGATTTGTCCAGATTATCGGGGCGTCCTTTTATCAGCTGATCGCACAGCCTGCGAGTGATGCGCGTACTGCTCTTCATAATATACTCACCTTCCTTGTGCTTGCGCTCAAGGAAGATCGCCTGATCAGAGCAGTTATAGATGCGGATGCGGTACTTGTCACGCTTTTCAACGCCGTCAATCTTGGTGTAGTAAGCGGTGTCATATACGTCATCAAAATAGAGAGATCGAATGAAGTATTCGCCGTTCTTATCGCTGTGACGGTCGAGCTTGAGTACGCTCGAAAGCAGCGAGCGAAGAAGCACATAATCCGCCTGAGTGATAAAGTATTTGTGTTCGTGCCGCGGTTCAAAGATGCCATTGGCATTGGCAGCGGTTCTGCCCTGCAAGATCATCACCTCAATTTGCTGTTGTTTTATCGCCTTGTGTTCCCTCAGTCGTTGCTTTGTGCAGGGGTGGGACTGGTGGAAACGGCATAGCTTCCGTCGGAACGGCGCTGCATGGACTGATCGGTCTTGAGGTTGTCATACTCGATGTAGTCGAGTACCTGCCCCTTATCGTTGTAGAGCAGTACGGATTCGCTTTCGGCGCGCAGACCGAAATTAGTGTGCAACTCGCCGCTTGAGGTAGTGCTGTCTAGACCGGATGCGTATACGATCAAATATTCACCCGGTTGAATGGTTACAGCAGGGAATTTCCACTGCGCAGGTTTGTCGATGTTGTCGCTCAGTGAGTAGCCCTGCAGATTGATTGCGGAGGAGCCTGAGTTGTAAATTTCAATCCAGTCGTATAGTCCGCCGTCCTTCGCCGGGTAAGAGGCATTGCTTGCCATTACTTCGGTGATGTGCAGATCGCTGCTGGCGACCGGCTGTGTGCTGATGAGCGCGGCATAGTTTAAGGTGGTGTTTGCAAGGGCGGGAGTATACTCGCTGGTGACCGTCCAGCCGCTGTCCATATGCGCATAAGACTGGTTTGCGCCCAGTGCAGGAATGTTGATCGATTCGATGACCGTGCCGTTTTCATCGGAGAGCATGAGAGTGTCTCCGGCAGAGCTGAGCCGGAAAGGTGCGTGGAAGTCGGATCCGACCTCCTGCTGCAGATATCCCGATGCAAATACTATTACCGTTTCGCCCGGAGCAAGTTTGTATTCGGGAAATACGAAATAGGTACTGCGCGAGGTCTTGTCTACCAGTGCCCAGCCGGTGATGTTTACCTCAGAGGAAGAGGTATTCATCAACTCGATCCAGTCAGGCGAGTCGCCGTCGGAAGTAGTCAGGGCGGTCTTGTTGGAGGTCATGACTTCGTTGATGCGGACACCGCGAGAGGATGAGATTTCTGCCACTACGGTGACCTCATTAGTACTCTGCGACGGATAATAGCCGTTGGGAAAGATCACATACTGAAGCAGCAGACAGAGAATGAAGAGTGCTGCGATGGCGGATGCTGTAATGATGATCTGCTTAATATCGCGCTGGCGGATAAATCCATCATTTCCGGGCTGCGCAGCCGGACTACTTTGTGTGACGGGACGCTGCGGAGCAGTGCGCTGACCTTGAACGGAGGATCTTGCCTGCGAGGCAGGGCGCTGCCCTTGAGGAACGGGTCTGCTTTGTACAGCAGGGCGCTGCCCTTGAGGAACGGGTCTGCTTTGAACGGCAGGGCGCTGCCCTTGAGGAACAGGTCTGCTTTGTACAGCGGGACGCTGCCCTTGAGAAACGGGTCTGTTTTGAACGGCAGGGCGCTGCCCTTGAGGAACGGGTCTGCTTTGTACAGTGGGGCGCTGTCCTTGAGAAACGGGTCTGCTTTGAACGGCAGGGCGCTGAGTCTGTACAGCCGGACGCTGAGCCGTTCGGGGGGCGGTATTGGGAGATTGAGGATTTCTTTGCACGCCGAACAATCCTCCTTGAATTGCTTTGCTGAAATCAATAGTTTCTGAAGTATATTACACCTCAATATGATACTATTTTTTATGGACTTTTGCAACTGTTCTGTCGAAAATTAATGCAAAAGGAATACGTATAAAGCAGCGTAATTTTACGGTTGCAAAAATGACTTGACTGGATAATGGTCAGATGCCGATTATACTGCTCTGAATGATAGGACTTAAAATATAGTATCGAATTTATTGAAATGCAGGAGGCTTAACTGATTCTGCTGAGTTCAATCAGTTCAAAGTTGTAGTTGCTCAGTTCGGGATCGGAGAAGCCCTTTGAGTCACACTCGCATTCTCCGCATTGATTGTCGTAGGGATCGATGCGCATATGTTGTTTTTCGGGAGTGAAGCTTTCTTGATAGGCGGAATTGCAGACCATGCGGTAAGGGTCGAGGTTACCGAAGTAGAAATTCCAGCGCTCTTTGTTGCCGCTGCGCCATGCCGAGCCGCCAAAAGAACAGTCACAGAACAGCCAGCCGAACGGTTCTGCATAAAACTGCGCCCAGTCATGGTTTCCGATACCTTCTGCTGGGGTGTATAGACCTGCCTGCCAGCGCGCAGGAATGCCGCAGATGCGGCACAGTGTAATAAACAGCAGCGCTTGAATGCCGCAGTCCCCCTTCATGTTGAGCGCCGCGTACTCCGAGCCGTTGTCAACGAGGAAATACTGACGCATGAAGGTGTAGTTGATCTGAGTGGTAACATAGTCGTAGATTTTGCGGGCGATGCACACTGAATCGGTTTCGCTGCCGCGTAGTTCGCGTGCCAGATCGCGCAGATAGGGCGTAAAGCAGATGTGCGGCGCGTGCTCGCAGAGGTCAGATGCCGTCACCGGTGCGGCATTGGGATAGACGGGCATTGCGTGCTGCCTTTCGGCTCCTTTCGGATCTGTCAGATCGACATAGCGCATTACGTTGTCGTATTCATATTCCACCGTGAAGAATTCGCTTTCGTTCATCGTACGGCGGAAGGCGGCGGTGCGCTGAGGATGATTCTCCGGCGCGATGATCGCCTCCTTGTCAATATTGATCAGGCGGATGTTTTCGGTCTGTGCGCAAGGCATGGGGATGGGCAGGTGTGCAAGGTAATTTGCGCCCGGAACGAATGCGCTTTCGCGTACGCGCATCTTATGACGCACATGAATATGCCAGCGCTCAGTGCCGTTTTTCTTGAGAGAAGCGATGGTGTCGTTGAGCATATGATTTTCGGGATCAGGCTGAATGTTCAGACGCTGACGGATCCTCGGATTAACTTTGATGAGCGTGCGCAGGAAGCGGCGGTAGTAGTGGCGCTTGCCGCAAATGTACATATAATCAAGTGCGCCTTCCAGCTCCAGCTGGTCGAATTCCGCTTCGGTAAAATCGGGAATGTGCTCCTGTACCATGCGGATGGCTTCATCACGCGGGATGGAGTAATCCAACGGCAGACGCGCGAGGATCTCTTTTTCAATTTCCAGACGGTCGCGCATCATCTGTGTAAGAGAGGCATTTTTCAAGCGATAGTCGATCAGCGCGAGTGCACCTTCATAATCACCAGCCCATTTCTTCTTCATGATGTCCTCGGGCAGATTTGCGCTGAGGGAAGCGATTTTTTTTACGAGCATATGAGAGTTCCTCCTCAAAGGTAAAATGTAAATTTCGCTTAACAGTAAGATACCACGAAAAGAAAGATTCGTCAATGTTTTCGATTTGAGTCAATGAAGGAGATGAGATCTTGTCGAAGAATGTCAGAAAAAGCGTATCCTTATCCTTGCGAGGAGAGGGTGACCATGGTATAATCGTTGGAATAAACTTTAAACTTGCAGGAGATGAGATCTTGTCGAAGAATGTCAGAAAAAGCGTATCCTTATCCTTGCGAGGAGAGGGTGACCATGGTATAATCGTTGGAATAAACTTTAAACTTGCAGGAGAAGGGGAATATGAATCATAAAGGAACTAAAACAATAGAAACAGAACGCTTACTGCTTCGTAAGTTTAATAAGGAAGATGCAGGAGCGATGTTTAGAAACTGGGAAAGTGATGACAAAGTTACGGAATTTCTGCGTTGGAAAACAGCAACAGATATCAGTGAAGCGGCAGAAGTTCTTCGGGAGTGGATTCAAGGATATGAGCGTCATGATTTCTATCAATGGGCAATTGTTCTAAAAGAAATCGGAGAACCTGTCGGTACTATCAGCGTAGTTAATAAAAACGAAAACCTCGCTATTGTCCATATCGGATATTGCATAGGAAGCAAATGGTGGCATCAGGGAATTATGACAGAAGCGTTCAAAGCAGTTATTCCTTTTTTCTTTGAAGAGGTGGGTGTAAATAGGATAGAATCTCAGCATGATCCATACAATCCAAACTCCGGAAAAGTAATGCAAAAGTGTGGTTTAAAATATGAAGGAACTCTCCGACAAGCCGATTGGAGCAATAAAGGGATCGTGGATGCTTGTATGTATAGCTTGCTGAAATCAGAGTGGGAGAGCGATAAAGTCCATTAAACATCCTGATGAAAAGAGCACAGTTCAGCGCCCTGTTCTTTTATTATGAACTTCATTCATAAAATCTTCAGATTCATTGCTTTGGCGCCACGATGATATGCGTTCCCTTCGCCTGAAGCACAACAACTTCGGTACCCGCTTCGATAAAACCGCTTTGCGCGGTTACAT
>CAZYQB010000148.1:0-5716 GCA_964649595.1 uncultured Oscillospiraceae bacterium
TGTGACTTTCTTCCAGCGGTTTCACAATCTGGTTTGCAAGATAAACAGACAAAAAGAACAATACAATAATGGCTATGCCACCGATAATCAATGTTGCTTGGAACACCGTGTCCATATTTTCTTTGACAACCGTATTATCCATAAAAGCCACCAACATATATCCACCCTTATCTGCCTGATAATAAACAAGATTTTGAGTGACACCATTTCTTTGTTTTTCTGCTAAAATATTTTTTGCTTTTTCTTCCAGTTGTACATTACTGTAGATGCCGGAATCGTCGTTTTCTACAGAAAGCACGATTCCATCATATGATACAGCAACCGAATAGAAAGTTGACAGTTTAAACCGTTCGGTATCATAGTGCGAACCTCGTTTATCTAAGGAAGGAGGGCCTGGTATATATACATCCCCCTGATGTTCCAATGTATATGTATCTACATATTCCAGCAACATTTCAAAATTTGTTGTGGATACTGCCGTATAACTAGCAATAAGAATGACTCCAAGCGTGATGATCCAAAGGAGCGTAAGCGTTAGCATGATGGAGATGACGATTTTAATTCTCGATTTTTTAAACATCGCCGTACCTCAGTTCATAGCCCATTCCACGAACTGCTTTGATCTCGGTTTTGGCTTTAACGAAGGTGAGTTTCTTTCGTGTGAACGACATATACACCTCTACGTTGTTGTATTCTGCTTCACTGTCAAAGCCCCATATCTTGACTGCCAGTTGTTCCCGAGTCAGTATTTGCCCCTGATTGGCGATCAGATATTCAAGAATACGATATTCCTTTTCGCTGAGCCGCACACTTTTTTCACCACAAATCAGCGTGGATGTATTTGTGCTCAAGGTAATATCTCCGAAGGTCAAAGCACCGTCCGAAGTGTTGATATTCCGCCTGCCGAGCGCACGAAGACGCGCAAGCAGTTCCTTTGTCATAAAAGGCTTGGTCAGATAGTCGTCGGCACCGCAATCAAGACCCATCACCTTATCATCGATATCCGCCTTGGCGGTAAGCATAAGGATCGGCGTTTTAATACCTCTGTTTCGCGCATTTTTTGCAATATCAAATCCGTTCATGCCGGGAAGCATAACATCCAGAATAACAATGTCATAAACATTGCTCTCGATCGCAGCTAAACCGTCAAATCCGTTGACAAAGTGATCTACCTCATATTTTTCGAGACGCAGGATTTCACAAAGCGCCTGCGCCATTCTCTTTTCATCTTCAATAAGTAACAGCCTCATATACAGCCACCTCCAGCGCATACGTTAATTATACCACAAAACATTGAAAAACGATTGAATAAATGCGGACTATTCCTCGTTGAATAGACACAGTTCCTTTTTCAGACAAACAATCTCGTATCCTCTAACTCATCTTCAGCCGTTTTGTGTGGTTCGTCTTTCGGTTGCCGCCTCGCATACAAATGACCTCCTGCTGTAGATATCTCTATTCTACAACAGGAGGTCTCCAAACAGCCTGCCTTCTTGTTCAATTTTTTCCGCCCAGTCTCTTGCTGTACAGCAGACATTTTAGCGGTACCTGCTTTTCGCCCATATCCATTACGATATCCCGTTCGCCGACGCGTTCAAATCCCCGGTGTTCATAAAACTGATAGGTACACTTGTCATCGGTATAGAGATACACCGTCTTTCTCGTCTCCCGGCGTTCAAACTCCGCCAGCAGCTGCGTACCGATGCCCCGATTCTGTACATCCGGGTCTGCTGCCAAAAACACCAGCTCGCCGTCAGGAGAATGTGTCCTTTCATACCGCGCAAACATTTCTTCATTCGCCTGCCAGTATGTTCTCACACCCTCTCCGGGATGCCGCAGAAACAGCTTTGCCGCCTTTGCGATCAGACGATCCAAAGGCGTGTTGTGCGCCTTGCGCTCGCCGTTCATATCAGCAAGCAGTACCCCCATCAGTCGCCTGCCCTCATATGCCGCAATTACCTGCGTGGAGCGATTCAGTTCACTGTAGAAGAAATATACCCCATATGCCTTCTGAAAAAGTCGAGCGACCTGATAAGCATCCACGTTCATGCCCACCATCATAAAACGAACGGCTTTAGCATGATCGCAGCGTTTCAGATCCGAAAATGTAAGTGCCATGAATGCGCTTTACTCCTTTTCAAAAATCACTTTCTCCTGCTCATGAGCGAAATCCTCATCGGCAAGGCGCGAGAATCGCTGAATGATCTCGATCTCCTTAGGATCATACGGATGCAGGTCGGGACGATACAGATCATGAAACCACTTGGTGAAGTCTACCTCCATCTGCGGATCCTCGGCGTACTGCTCCCATGTGACGTTCCACGGCTCATAGGTCTGATATTTGCCCGCTACAAAGCCCCAGTTCCAGCAGCCGATCTTCTCCAGATAAAACAGCGGGAACATTTCCTGAACGGTGTTTTTAAAGCATCTGCCCAACCACTCGGTATTGATGATCGGACGTCCGACTTCCTTGAGGCGCTTGATGACACGAATGTTGCTTTCATAAGAGGAATAGCTGTGATAGGAAATGATATCCGACAGTTCGGCAGCAATCTTCTCAATCGGTCTGTAATCGCGGCTGTATGTTTCCAGACAGCGCCACACACATGAAGTCAGCGGCTGAATCGGATCAATTTCCCACGCGATCTCAAAAAACTTCCTAAGGTGCTTTTCGCTGACCATTTCACGCCTGCTTGCACCCACCTCGTTGTACATATCCCATATTGCAATGCGCTCGTCATCCTTATACTTTGTGATAATCTCGCGCACCCACTCGTAATGGCGCTCTGCCAGCTCCGGCTCATCCAACAGATGATAACCCATTCCGGGAAATCCGCCGTGCTGACTCTGCTTTCTGCCGCCGTGATATCCCCAGTCATAATGCTGTTCGCCAAACACAACAGGCTTGTTCCTTAGACCATCGCGCCATCTAAACTCACTCCTTTTCCAAAGTGATGCCCGTCTGTTTATTAGTATATCAAATTCTTCAAGCAATGACAAGATTTCATTAAATCCGCTTCAATGAAGTCCTGCTGAGATATAGAATCTATTTTCCATTACTCCGCCACTCTTGACAATCAAAATTCCACAATGTATAATATATAAAATATTAAATTTAAATAAAATATAGGTGAAAAATGAATCGTCGCAATATTATCATCGCAATATGCAGCATCCTTGTCATCACGCTGCTGAGTATATTTGCTTTTGTGGAAGGAGATATATCTATGTTCAATTCAGAATCCCTACAGATCTGTACCCCTTACAGCTTCGATTTGGCGATGGCAACAGAAAAAAAACTTGCAGATGAAGACGGCTTCACTGCAGAATACTTCATACTGCAAAATACCTATGCCGAAGCACTGATGAACTACCTAGACGCAAAATGCAGTATCCGTGCTTTGGATGCCGAATTTGCCGCCCATGAAATGCGCTTTATTCCGACTGAGACTCCCAAAAATATCTATCAGAAAAACTGCAATTTCGGTATGCAGTTTCTGTTTCTACGCAACAACATCTACATAGAACGACTGGACGAAAACGATCTGCAGCTCCTGCGCACTGCTGTGCATGGCGATGCAGAGCTATCCGACCTGATTCAGCGCACATACAAAACCGTCATTGCCGCATCCGCTGACGATAATCCCAACCTCAAGGTTGCCTACGAAATGGACGGGAAAATTGCGCCGAATCACAGCGTAGTCTTGGGCTTCGCTATGGACAGCGCATTCACCAAGGACGGAAACTTTGTCGATGCAAATCATGAAATGGAAAAAGATGCCGCCATCGATGTTGCTCTCCCGATGCTTCAGGAGCAGCTGACTCAGGAACTAGGATTCCCGGTTGTTATTTTCCATTATTGATCGGTTCAGGAGCGTGATTAACAATGGCTGATAGAATCAGAGTATCTACCGAATGCTTGGAGCAGTGCGCGCGAACGCTCGAAAGCGTAAGCTCCGTGTTGGAACAAACGCGTCATCAGCTGCAATCCGTGGATACGGATAAATGTTCCGGCGGCGACCTGTACCTGAAGTTCAGTTGGGCAAGCAATGTCCGCGAAGCTGTAAAGGTACTCGGCACCACCATGTCTACCATACAGAAGAATGTAGAAGAAATTTCCCGTGCCGTTTCTCATACCTCCGAGCTTTTTGCAGACACAGAAAACCAGATTAGCCAGAATATCAACGCATTGTTTGAAGGAAAAAGTCACAATGCCGGAAATCAGACCTCTCCGCTTGGTGTCAGTGGTCAACCTTTGGTATTCCCAAGCATTAATCTGCCAAAGCGGCTTCCCAGTCCCCAGGAGCTTATACGACAATGGATGGAAAAGTCGGCAGAACGTCGAATAGAAAAAGCGAATAGCGCGACCGTTTACGACGAAAGCAAGCACGCTGATCGAGAATACGGCGGCAATCAGAGTTCTCCAAAAACGAAAAAAAGCGAATACGATACTTATATCGAGATTCTGGAACGCAACCGCGGCATCAGGCTTACCGAAAAGCAGATGGAGACTTATCTCGAAAAACTCGAAACTATGGCCTGCCCCTATGTAGCGTTGTCAAATACCGTTTTTCAGCACTACGAGGGAAATGCCGAAGGATTCGAGCGGGATTATGGATTCCCGATGTACAAAAACGGCTCACTGAATTATGACCAGTTGATTGTCGAATTCTATACCAAGGCAGATAACGTAACCGCTGTCAACAACGGTACACCCGTTTACAATACCACCGAGGACTACGGGGGCCTCCGGTCGGATGGCTTTAAACTGTTCTATAACGAATTTAAGGACGACAGCGACCGGGGCGTTGCGCCAGACAATACGCTTGAAACGCGCCTGAATTACTGTCTAGGAGACAAAGGTACCGTTACACGCTATGACCGGAACGATATTACAGTCGAAAACTATAGCCAATACGCTGAAAGCGGCAGCGTTATCATTTCTATCGCAGGCGCAAATGCACGAATCTATGATCTGAACAACAATCCAATCAATATCGGCGGTCATGCAATGTCGATCGTCGGCGTGGAAGACGGCAGATATATCGTATCCTCATGGGGACAGAAATATTATCTGGACCCTGACGACAATCCTGCTACTCTGATCTATGACGTTGTTACATTCAACTGAAAATCGCAGAAATCCTCGCAAACCTCTCTCGGCGCTGTGTCTGCAGACCGAGAGTTTTTTATGCATATTTTCACCAATGTATGCGGCAGCTACATTTTCTCCGGAACCATCGCATATATTCCAGACAGTGTTTTCAGTTGGTTTATTTCAAGGGGTTTTCATGCATTCTAACAAGTTCTCCGATATAATATTATTGGAGATGTGTTGCCAACATCGCTATATAGCAACATATTTTATTACCATTCTTTTCAAAAATATAGTGAACGACTTAAAGTGCTCCCCGTTCCACTGGAAATGACAATTCTATAGAGAACAGTAAATGGGTAAAAGCAAACAATGAATGGAACAAAAAAAGGAAATGACAACCCTCATTCGAGAATTGTCATTTCCTTTGGCGAATCCGGTTGATTGTGATACAACCGCTTCCTTGCACCCGAAGGTGCAGGAATGGGTGCATTTTGCACCCTACTCTTAAAGCACCATCACCAGCGTACCCGCTTTATTTTCTTCATACACTAAAATAGGTGTCATTTTCAAACGGCATCGAAGCTATAAAAACCTCTATATCGGGATACATCTCCTGAT